>JBOHSV010000260.1:0-12200 GCA_050921735.1 Gemmatimonadales bacterium
GTTTTGGCACCACCATTGGCACCACGGCGTAGACCTCTCGACCGAGACGGTAAGTCGTTACGATTCAATTACGCCACCGTAGCTCAGTGGTAGAGCTCTCGATTCGTAATCGAGCGGTCGTCGGTTCAAATCCGACCGGTGGCTCTTTTGGGACAACGAGTTACGCGTTCGCAGGAGACGGTCCCACCGAACCTTGTTTGCCGTTGGGGTGAGGAACCGGGCATCGCGTCCCGCGTGGTCGGGTGGGCGCCCATGGTCGCGGTCATCCCTCACTTGGTCTCCCACAAGGCGCGGATGGGGACGGCAGAGAACCTCTCACGTCCGCTATGGGAAATGCAAGGATGTGGCGCGTGGACCAGCTCCGGAATCAGTGGCGTGCCTTGCTCTCGATAAGCCGCTTCGAGATCGGCGGCCCACTTCGGGACGTGCGGGTCCAACCGTGGATCGAGAGTCATAGAGGCCGCATTCTGCCTAAGCCGCACGGTCTGGCTCGATTAGCGCCTGGCGGGGAGTCGCCCGCAGCACCAGCGGAGGTCCGTTAGGGCGCAGAAAGCCCGGTTGCACGCCATCGCCGCGACGCGTAGACTGACGACATGGCACGCACCATACCCATCGACGATCTGAGCGCCGAGGAGCGCATCGCGCTTATCGGCCGGCTCTGGGATAGCCTCGATCCCGCGCTGGCGGCGCCGATCACGCCCGCCTTGGCCTCCGAGCTGGATCGCCGCGAGGCGGAGGCCGACGCCGCGCCTGAGGCTGGCGACGCGTGGCCAGAGCTTCGGGACGACCTGCGCAAGAAACTGCGGTAGGTGCGGCGGCTCCGTGTTCGCAAGACGGCACGGGCCGAGATTGCTGCTGCCTTCGACTGGTATCTCGAGCGATCGCCTGCGGCCGCTGGGCGATTCCTGGAGGCGGTAGACGAAGCCTTGCGGCTCATCGAGGAGGGGCCGGAGCGCCATTCGATCATTCGCGGTCGTCTGCGCCGCGTGCTCTTGCGGCGGTTCCCCTACGGCGTCTACTACAAGTCTATCCCTCGACCATCAGCGTGATTGGCGTCATTCATGGTCATCGGCACCCTGACACGTGGCTGCGGCGGGCTGCGCCCTAACACGGAGTCGGTACTGGCGGGCGCGCGCGTTTCATAAGGAAGGTGCGTTTGTGGGGTCGGCCAATTGCAAGGCTATTGGTCGGCTGATTGCAATGCAGCCGGCTGACCCTCCACGTCGACGGCCGCTATGCGCGCGAGCAGAGGGGGTTGGAGCTCCCTTCTCCGAGCGCTCGTGGGGCGACAACCCCATCGCTCCCCAAGACCGGGGTTGAGGGTCGATTCCTACGGGGCTTGTTGGGACGGGACGAGGCTGGCCCAGCGCTGCGAGTTCCTAGGGTCTTGAAGGGCGTCGGGGGACGCGTAGGTTCGAGGCTCAGGGACCGTTCTGGCCCGCGCCCTAGTGAAGTCGCCGGACGAAGTACTGGATCAGCGGCTCTGGTGCCGCACGCTCGGCGCTTTGACTCTCTACGCCGACCAGGGCGGCGCCCGCCCACTGATGGAAGCGGGCAAGCCACTCGCAATCCTCGCGTACCTCGCCCTTGCACCCAACAACAAAGCAAGTCGCGATCACGTAGCGGAACTGTTCTGGCGCGGGTGCGATCCAGGCGCCAACGCTCGGTCGGATCGCGACTTCCGTGCAAGTTGTCCGCTAACAATGCCCCGGCGCGCGAGCTCTGGATCAGGGAGATCCTGGTTCGAGCCCAGGAGCGGTAAACCTGATGGGCGCAGCTCGTCGCCACATCGACGGGTCGGAGGTTCGACTCCTGCCGGTCCGTATATGCTCAGCCATCGAGGCCGAGTAGAGGGCGCATGCATGCGCCAATCCATTCGACGCCCGCCCTACTTCAGCTTGTTCGGATCCTGGTACACCATCAGGTGCGCGTACGGCGTGCCGCCGAACATCACGTAGACCCCGCCCGGGTTTGGCTTGGTGGGCAGGCCGCTCACCGCCGGATCCACCGGCCACGTCAGCATCCAGTGCGGCGGCTCCTGAACCTCCTTCGTGTTCGGACCGGGCATCATGACGCTCTCGCCGTCGGGCGTCTCGTGGTGCATGCCGCCCTGGGCCATGTAGGCGATCCCCGGCGCCGTGTTCGTGGGCGCGGGCTTGCCGGTGAAGGCGTCCACCACCCACTGCCACGCGTGCTGATCCCCGCAGTAGGGCGCGTCAGACCCGTCCGGCAGCAGGGTGCAGGTGAACCTGTTGGTACCCTGCCGCACGATGTGCACAGCCTTCCCGGCGGGATCGATATGGGCGATGGTCGCCTTTGCCGAAATGGCGGCGGGCGCGCCGGCCTCGGCCTTCTTGATGAAGTCCGCGCCGGGCGCCTGGGCGCTCAGTGGGATGGCAACGGCCGCCGCGAGGGACCAGCAGCAAGCGAGAGAGACACGCATTCTGGCCTCCTGACTTTGGGATTCGGGGTCTAGGCTTCTGTGATCGTCAGCTTGAAGCCCTTCGACTTCAGCGCCGCCGCCAGCGTGGCCTTCTCGACCGACTTCATGTAGGCCTCGTCCGGCGCCACCAGCTTCTTCTCCACCAGCTCCAGCAGCGCGTCGTTCAGCGTCACCATGCCCACCTTGCGGCTCGTCTGGATGATGGACGGAATCTGAAACGTCTTGCCCTCGCGGATGAGGTTGGAGATCGCGGGCGTGCTCAGCAGGATCTCCCGCGCCGCCACGCGCCCGCCGCCGATCTTCTTGCACAAGGTCTGCGCGATCACGCCCTTCAGCGACTCGGAGAGCATCACCCGGATCTGCGACTGCCGGTCGGCGGGAAACTGATCGATGATCCGGTCCACCGTGGACGCCGCCGTCGTCGTGTGCAGCGTGCCGAACACCAGATGGCCGGTCTCGGCCGTCTCGATGGCGATCGCGATCGTCTCGAGATCCCGCATCTCGCCCACCAGAATGATGTCCGGGTCCTCCCGCAGCGCCGCCCGCAACGCCTGCCTGAACCCGCCCGTGTGCACCCCCACCTGGCGCTGCGTGATCAGACACTTGTTGTTCTGATGCACGAACTCGATGGGATCCTCGATCGTGATGATGTGGTCCGTGCGCGTCCGGTTCACGAGGTCGATCAGCGCGCACAACGTCGTGGACTTGCCCGAGCCCGTGGGCCCCGTGACCAGCACCAGGCCCTTCGTCAGGTAGCAGAGCTGCTGCACCTCCTTCGTGACCGCGAGCTGCTCGACGGTCAGCACCTCGGCGGGAATGACCCGGAACACGGCCACCGGGCCCTTGCGGTCGCGGGCGGCGTTCACGCGGAACCGCGCCAGCCGCGCGATCTCGTACGCGAAGTCGCTGTCGCCCGATTCGCGCCATTCGGCCCGGTTGCGCTCCGGCATGATGGCGACGATCAGGGGCTCCAGCGCCTCCGGCGTGAACGGGTCGCTGCCCTGCCGCTTGAGCTCGCCGTGCGTGCGGAAGATCGGGGGCTCGCCGACGCGGAGGTGGAGATCGGACGACCCGGATTCGACCAGGCCGCGCAGCAGCAGCCCGAGCCGCCGCTCGGCCGCCCGATACTGCTCGTCGGGCACGGCCGCCACCGGCTGCGCGATGACGGGCGCCGGGGGCGCGACGGGCGCCGCCATCACCGGCGGCGCGGCCGGCTCCAGCGCCGTGGGATCGCGGTCGAGTGGCGAGATCACGGCCGTGAGCCGCCCGGCTTCCGGCACGACGCGCACCCGGACCCACCCCTTCACCGACTCGTACTCGAACTGTGTCTCGGCCAGCTGGTCGATGTGGTCCGCGGCCTCGGTGGGCGCGACCTCGACCAGCAGGGCGTAGATGTGCTGGTCGGTGAGCGGCTGCTTGCTCACCTTCCGCGACTTGCCGTCGCGGACGATGGTGACGGGCTCCTCGGGGAGCAGATAGAGCTGTTCGCCCCGCTCGCGGAGCAGGACGTCGACGAAGGGATCGATGCGCGCGGCCATCGGCTTATTCCAGCGGGCGCGCGTACAACACGTGCGCGCGGTTGACGTAGTGCGTGGTGGCGTGGCTCCAGATCGCGAAGAACGGCGCCGCCGTCGCGTTGAGGTAATCGAGCAGGCGGGAGTGGCCCTCGGGGAGCTCGTAGCTCGCCCATCCCCCCAGCGTGGCCCCGCCCTCGAGCACCAGCTCCACCCCCACCATCTTGGCCGCGTGGAGCCGCGCGGGATCGGTGATCGGCGCCTGGCGATCCACCGACAGCGTCACGGTGTGCGCCTTGGCCACCAGCAGGACGCCCGGCCCGTCGTCCGGCCGGAACGGAAAGAACCCGTCGTCGCGGTTCAGCATCTCGAGCGGCGTCTCGGGACCGTCGTGCTGCCGCGCCCGCTCCAGCAGATACACCGTCCCGGGGCGCGCGACGCCCTGGGTCAGGAGCAGGCGGGCCGACGTCGTGACGCGGGGGAGGACGAGGTCCGGCACGGAATCAAGATACGTCCAACGGAGGCGTCGAACAACGACGTCAAACGAGGGCGTCACCGCTCACGAATCCGTTCGACGCAGCCGTTCGACGCATTTGTTAGACGTCTTTGTTCGACGTATTATGCGGTGCATGTTCGACGTCGCCGCGTGGCTCGACAGCTGGAGCACCGGGAGTGCCGAGGCGGTGCTCGGGTTCTACGCGCCCGCCTGCCGCTACCGCGATCCGGCCACCGTCGAGGTGATTCACGGCCACGATGCCTTGCGGGCGCATCTGACCAAGGTATTCACCTACTGGCCGGAGCAGCGCTGGGAGGAGGTGCGCCGCTGGGAGCACGCCGACGGGGCGGGGCTCACGCTGCTGTGGCGCGCCGAGATCACGTCGCCGCGCAGCGGCCGCGGCGTGGCGTTCGACGGGCTGGACGTGCTGCGGTTCTCCGGCGACAAGCTCACCGAGCAGCTGATCTACTTCGATCCCGCGGTGTGGCGGACCCTGATTCCGGAGAAGGATTAGCCCCCTTCCACAGGCGGAAGGCGTACGTCGCGACGACGCGCTCAATGGGGATCGGCCCGAAGAACCTGCTGTCCGGCCACCCGATCATATCTCGAGTATCGCTCAACACGAACACGGAATCGGGCCCGACCGCCACCGGACCCCAGGTGTAGATCGTGCCCCGAATCGGGCCGTCCAGCGTCCGCTCGGCCGCCGGCACGACCACGCGCATCGGCCACGGGGCGGCGAGGCCGTTGACCGTCAGGCGCCCGTCGCGCATCGCGAGCGTGTCGCCGGGGAGCCCGACGGCGCGCCGCAGCACGTGGTACAACGTGTCGTCGATCCAGTGCTCGATGATCACGAGCGCGCCGGGGTCCGGCGGGGCGTCGTGGGGGCGGGCGAGGAACCAGTCGCCGCGGCCCACCGTGGGCGCCATGCTCTCGCCGGTCATCGTGTAGGTGTGCGGCAGGGCGGTGCAGCCGCGGGTCCACAGGGCCAGCGCCGCGAGCGTCGCCAGCAAGGCGCCGGTGAGGCCGTGGCGCGCCAGGCGCGCGGCGGTGCGATCGGAGGGTGAGGGAGCGCCCGTAGGTCAGCGCGCCCGGCACTGCACCGACGCCGGCGGCGTGTTGCCGCACGCAATCGACTCGTCCATGCCGTTCGCGATCGGCCCGCACGCCGTCGTTCGCGCTCCGTCGACGGCCTGCTCGCGCGCCGGCGCGGAGGCCGTGGCGCAGTTGGTCCGGCCGCGGAACTCCATGCACACGGTGCACTCCTCGCGCGCCTGGCCCGCGGTGAGCGCGAAGAACAGGGCCGCGATGGCCGCGACCGCGGCGATGGCATACAGGGTCGAGCGCTTCACGCGCTAAGCGTATCGGCGCCGGCGCCGGTGTCAACGGGGCTTGCCCGCGAGGCGGCCGCGGCGTTACCTGGTACCCATGTCTACGGGGCTCACCCTGGCCGCGCTCGGCTTCGCCCTCGTGGCCGGCCTGCTGGTCGTCGGGGGTCTCGCCGCGCTGCGCCAGCGCCGGTGGCTGGGCGGGCTCGTGGCCGGCCTGGTCGGCGCGCTCCTCCTCACGCTCGGCGCGCTCGCCGCGGTGCTCGCCGTCGGCGTCCGGGGCTACCGGGCCCTGACGCACGAGGTGATCGCCGCCACGGTGCGCACCGAGCCCCTCGGGCCCCAGCGGTTCCGCGCCACCGTGACGCTGCCCGACGGCCGGCTGCTCATGTTCGACCTGTTCGGCGACGCGCTGTACGTGGACGCCCACATCCTCAAGTGGCACCCGATCGTCAACATCCTGGGACTGCACACGGCGTACGAGCTGGACCGCATCAGCGGCCGGTATGAGGCGCTGGCCGAGGAGCGGACGCGCCCGCGGACGGTGGAGTCGCTCGCCCGCGACAAGCCGGTGGACGCGTTCGACCTCGCGCGGCGCTACCGCCTGCTGGCGCCGCTGGTGGACGCAGAGTACGGCTCCGCCACGTTCGTCGAGGCGCGGCGGCCGGCGGAGTTCGAGGTGCGGGTGTCCACGACCGGTCTGCTGGTGCGGCGGGTCCCCTAGCCGCTACCCGCGCCACCCGTCGGCGCGCAGGGCCTCCTCCAGCGCGCCGAGCAGCCGGTCCACGATCTCCGGGCGCGCGTTCGCGCCCATCAGTCCCACGCGCCAGGTCTTGCCCTTGAGCGGCCCGAACCCGCCCGAGATCTCGATGCCCGCGTCCAGCAGGCGGCGGCGGACCTTCAGGTCGTCGACGCCGGCGGGGATGTTGACGACGTTCAGCTGCGGGAGGCGGTGCGACGCCGGCGTGAACAGCGTGAGGCCCAGGCGCTCGAGCCCCCGCGCGAAGCGATCGTGCGCGTCGCGGTGGCGGGCCCACCGCGCCCCGAGTCCTTCCTCCAGCACCACGCGCAGGGCTTCGCGCAGCGCGTAGATGCTCGCGACCGGCGCCGTGTGGTGGAACGCGCGCTCCTTGGCGCCGCCGGCTTCGCCCCAGTACTGGAAGAGCAGCGTCAGGTCGAAGTACCAGGTGCCCGGTTTGGCCCGGCGCCGCCGCACCGCGTCCATGGCGCGCGGGCCGAACGTCACGGGCCCGAGGCCGGGCGGGGCGCCGAGGCACTTCTGCGAGCAGGAGCCGGCGGCGTCCACGCCCCAGGCGTCGATCTCGACGGGCACGCCGCCGAGCGAGGTGACGCAGTCGATCGCGACCAGCGCATCGTGGCGGCGCGCGATCTCCACTACCGGCTCCACGGGCTGCCAGGCGCCTGTGGACGTTTCGGCGTGCACGAGGGCGACGAGCTTGGCGGGTGCCCGCTCGAGCTCCTTCTGGAACCGCTCGGGGGCGATCACCTCGCCGAGCGGCGCTTCGAGCACCCGAACGGTGGCACCGGCTCGGCGCGCCATTTCCGCGAGCCGCTCACCGAAGTAGCCGATCGCCCCGACCACGGCCTGGTCGCCGGGCTCGAGCAGGTTGAGCATGATGGTTTCGAGCCCCGCGCTCCCCGTGCCGGACATGGGGATGGTGTGGTGGTTTGCGGTGCGGAACACCGCGCGGAGGTCGGCCATGGTCTCTTCCATTATCTGGAGGAAGTAGGGGTCCAGGTGGCCCACGACGGGCGCCGCGAGGGCGGCGGTGACGCGGGGCTCGACGTTGGAGGGCCCGGGGCCGAGCAGGAGGCGGGTGGGGGGACGGACCGTCGTTTCGGGTTGGATCGTGGTCATCCCCTACGGTAACTGGTGCCTTGACACCGTGGGAGCGGGGCACGGAAGTTGGAGCAGCCGTCTGACGTGACCGGTCTCTTTACCAAGGAGCGGCGTTATGAACCTTCCTTCGTTGTTCGGAGTTGTTCCCGGAGCCGCGGCGGTCCTGATGCTGGGTGCGGTCCCCGCGGCCGCCCAGCAGATCGGCGGCGGCATCGAAGGGCGGGTGGTCGAGGCCGCGACGCAGCGGCCCATGGCCAACGTCCACGTGCAGCTGGTCGAGAGCCGGATCGCGACCGTCACCGACGCCGACGGGCGCTACCGGTTTGTGAGCGTGCCGCCGGGGCGGGTGACGGTCCGGGCCCGGTTCATCGGGTACGGGCGCGCCGAGCGCACGGTGGACGTGGCGGCCGGCGCGACCGTGACCGCGGACTTCGCGCTCGCGCCGTCGGCGCTCGCGCTCGACGAGGTCGTGGTGACGGGCACGGGGCGCGCGGTGGAGCAGCGGCAGCTGGCGAGTCCCGTGGCGACGATCGATGCCGAGGAGATCGCCGGCAGCTCGGCGCTCTCGGTGGGCGACCTGCTGCGGGGGCGCGTGTCCGGCGCGCACATCACCGCCACGTCCGCCCAGGCCGGCACCGGGGCGCTGATCACGTTCCGCGGCATCAAGAGCGTGTTCTCGAGCCAGCAGCCGGTCATCTACATCGACGGCGTGCGCGCCGACAACGAGGATTTCATCGGGGTCGGCACCGGTGGCGAATATTCCTCGGCCCTGTCCGATCTCCTGACCAGCGACATCGAGCGGATCGAGGTCACCAAGGGCGGCGCGGCGAGCGCGCTGTACGGCGCGGATGCGGCGTCCGGGGTGATCCAGATCTTCACCAAGCGCGGCACGGCGGGCGAGGCGCGGCTCACGTTCCGGATGGAGCAGGGCTTCGACCAGCCGGACCTGAAGTACATGCTGGACGTCGGCAACATCTTCCCGAACGAGGTCGACGCCGGACGGGCGGAGCCCGACTTCATGCGCCGCCACTTCTTCCAGACGGGGCACTTCCAGAACTACTACCTGGGCGTGTCGGGCGGGGAGGCGTCGCTGACCTACAACCTCAGCGGGCGCCTTCAGCAGGGGGACGGGGTCCAGCGCAAGAACGCGAGCGAGCAGTTCAATCTCCGGGGAGCCGTGCAGGCGCGCCTGGGCGACAAGCTCAGCGTGGACTTCACGGGCAGTTATACGCGCAACAACTTCGAGCGCCTGTTCAACGGGACGGCCATCGCGGACCCGCTGACGACCTTCGAGGTCGGCGACGCGCTGTTCTTCTCCGGCGCGTCCACGTTGCAGGAGGCGCTCGACATCTTCCTCATGCCGGACATCACCGAGGGGGTGAACCGCTACCTGTTCAGCGCCACCGCGTCGTACCGTCCCACCAGCTTTCTCACCACGCGGCTGACCGTGGGGTTGGACCAGCGGAGCAACCAGCAGCGCGTGCTCGAGCCGATCGGGTTCACGCCCGGCACCGTGACCGGTGAGCTGACCCGGTTCCAGCGCGACTTCACCTCGGTCTCGCTGGACTTCGCGGGCACCCTGAGCCACCGCCTGTCGGACCGGGTGACGTCCGACTTCACGGTGGGGGCGCAGGGATTCCGGAACGAGGAGAGCATCGTCACGGCCAACGGGCGCGACTTCGCGCTGCCGGGCGCGCCCGACATCGACGAAGCGGCCGTCATCACCGCCGTCGAGGCGAACACCGAGCTGTTCAAGGGCGGCTTCTACGTTCAGGAGGAGATCGCGCTCGACCGGAAGCTGTTTCTCAAGGCCGGCTACCGGTTCGACGCGAGCACCACGTTCGGCGACGAGGTCGGGCTCCTGGCCTTTCCGAAGCTGGGCCTGTCGTACATCGTGTCCGACGAGGCGTTTTTCCGGGGCGCGCTGGGCCGCTGGGTCGACGAGCTCAAGCTGCGCGTCGCCTACGGCCAGACCGGCAATCAGCCGCCGCCGTTCGACCGCGACCGCACGTTTTCGGGCGTGTCGTTCCGCGGCGAGGGCGCGCCGTCGTTCGACAACCCCGGGAATGCCGACCTGACCGCCGAGATCACGTCGACGGTCGAAGCCGGGTTCGACATCGCGCTGCTGCAGAACCGGCTCGGCGTGAGCTTCACCTATTACGACTCGAAGACCACGGACGCGCTGTTCCAGGTCCCCGAGCAGCCGGTCACGGGGTTCAGCACCCAGGTGCGGAACCTGGGCGAGATCGTGAACCGGGGCGTCGAGCTCGAGGCCAACGTCCTCGTGCTCAGCCGGGAGAACGTGCAGTGGTCGGTGGGGGCGGCGTACCACGCCGTCGACAACGAGGTCACGGACATGGGCGGCGCCGCGCCGTTCCTGGTGACCACGCAGCAGCGCGTCGATGAGGGACGACCGGTGGGCGCCTGGTACGTGACCACGCCGTTCGACTCCAACGGCGATGGGGTCAACGACAGCTTCCGCCAGGAGTACACGGGGAAGGGCCCGACCCCCACCAAGACGGGGAGCTTCCGGTCGACGCTGACGCTGTACAACCGGTTGAACGTCACGGCGCTGGCTGACTGGGCGACGGGCTTCGAAGTCATGGACTGGGGTTCGGTCTGGGCCACGTTCAACGGGATCTACCGGCAGGAGATCATCGACTCGGCAAAGTACGCGTTCCCGATTCGCTACGATCTCGCCGGGAGCCCGATCGGTCGCTACAGCCAGAGCCAGGCCCGCTCGGCGTTCATCTGGGACGGCGACTACCTGAAGATCCGCGAGATCAGCGCGAGCTACACGCTGCCGCCGCAGCTCGCGGCGCCGCTGCGCGCGTCCCGCGCCAACGTGTACGCCAGCATCCGGAACGTCGCCATCTTCTCGAAGAATCCGATGATCGACCCGGAGCTGAACGGCGTCCGGGCCGGCGGCGACCTGGCCCTGGGCGGCGAGAGCAGCATCACCCTGTCCCCGCCGCGCATGTTCCGGCTCGGCGTGGAACTCACCTTCTAACCGGGGAGATCCGACCATGAGCGATCGAATTCATCGCGCGGTCCTGGCGGCGCTCCTCGCGGGCGCGCTGACGGGGTGCGACTTCCTGAACATCACGGATGTCGACAATCCGCGCACGACCATCGACGACCTGGCCAAGGCGGCCAGGCCGACCGCCGCCCTGCTGTCCGGCGTCCGGGCGGAGTTCGCCCAGGCCCTCGGGGCGGTCGTCACCGTCACCGAGAACGTGAGCGACAACTACTCGATTCAGGGCACGGGACTGGACGCCGGCCTCGACGAGCCGACGGCCATCCACCCGCTGTTCAATCATATCAACGCGACGGGGGCCACGGGGATCTACTTCAACGTGCAGGAGCTCCGGGCGCTCGCCGACTACGTGCTGACGGACATCGCGCCGGGAGACACCTCGGCCACCGCCGCCCAGGTGGCCGAGCTCCACTCCTACCGGGGCATGGCGCTCCTGCTGTTGAGCGAGAACTTCGTCGCGGCGCCCGTGGAGAACGACGGGGCGCCCGTCGACGGCGACAGCCTGGCGGCGCTCGCGATCGCCGACTTCCAGCAGGCGCGCACGGCCGACCCCGGTGGGGCGTTCGACCTGCCCGCGCAGGCGGCCCTGGCGCGCGCCCACCGGGCGGCCGGGAATGCCGCCCAGGCCGAGGCGTTCGCGCAGGCGGTGCTCACGGCCGACCCGGCGTTCCTGCACACCCAGGGGTACGACGAGACGAGCATCGTCAACACGCCGTTCATTTTCCTGGTCCTGCGGGCGACGCTCCAGGAGATGCAGCCGAATCCGCGGCTGGATTTCCTGGACCCGAAGTACACGACCGAGACGGCCGAGGTCCCCGTGAGCAAGGCCGAGGAGATGCACCTGATCCTGGCGGAGGTCGAGCTGTCGCGGGGCAACTTCCTCGCCGGGCTCGGGCATGTGGCCGATGCCGTCACCCTCGCGCAAACGCGGCCGACCCTGGGGTTCAGCGACGTCGATCTGCGGAAGAACGGAGACCTGACCATCCGGCCGCGGCACGACACCATGGAGGTCCGTGCGGACGCCACGAGCCCGTACCGGCTGGGACTCGTCCTGAACCGGCCGGGGCTGGTCCAAACGCCCCGCGCGTCGAACTCGTCGCTCGATGCGGACAGCGTTCGGACCCTGCTCGTGACCGATACGCTGTCGGTGTACCACGCGTTCTTTCTGGCGCGGCAGGAGATCCTGTTCCTCGAGGGGCGGCGGATGGGCGACCTCGGCATCCGTCTGCCGATGATGCAGCGGGAAATCGACACGAACCCGAGCATCGGCGAGGGCGACCCCGGAACCCAGGTGTTGGTCCCCGGCTACATCCCGGGCCTGGACTCGCTCGATCGGTTCACGCCGCGGTCGCCCTATAACGGGGGCCAACCGCCGCTCAATCCGAACGACGTGACGGCGGACACGGACCAGATCACGATCCTGTTCGACATGAACAAACGGCTGGCGCAGAACAAGGTGTCCCCCTTCGGCCTGCCGTGAGCCGCTGACCCCTGGCGGAGACAAGGCGGCCGGTGCGATGT
>JBOHSV010000261.1:0-9214 GCA_050921735.1 Gemmatimonadales bacterium
CTTCGTGGCCTAACGCCTCCAGATGCCGCGCCACCCACTCGCTCTCGGTCGACGCCTCGAGCAGGATGCGCGCCGGCGGCTGGCCGCCGAGCACCGCGGTGAACCGCTCCCGGCTCGTGACGATCCGCCGCTCGATCACCTCCCCCGCCTCCGTCAAGCAGCACAGCTGGCTCTCGCGCTTGTGCAGATCGAGCCCTATCGTATCCATGGCGGCTGGCCCTCCCCTTTTGCGGCTGTACGACCGCGTTCAAGGTTGTGGGGCGATTCTGCCACCACGTGCTGTGGATGGCCAGCCGCTTCATCCCAACTAAGCGCGAGCCGTTAGGCGCATTCGCCGCGGTGCCTGGACTGGCGTACATTCGAGCTCGTGCCCTACCAGTTCGAGTGGGACGCCGACAAGGCTGCCGCGAACCTCCGCAGGCATCGGGTCTCCTTTGACGAGGCCGTAACCGCCTTCAGCGACCCGCTTTCCATTCTCTTACCGGACCCGGCCCACTCCGTCGGAGAAGAGCGTTATCTTGTGTTGGGCACGTCCAACACGGGCCGCCTCGTGGTCGTCGCGTACGCAGAGCGGCCGCCGGATACACGAATCATCACCGCCAGACTCGCCACAAGACGCGAGCGCCACGACTATGAAGAAGGCCAAAGGTAAGGGACAACCGACCGAAGGTGACCGGGACACGCTACGCCCCGAGTACGATTTCTCGAAAGGGGTGCGTGGTGCGACGGCCGCCCGCTACCGCGAAGGGACCAACATTGTTGTTCTAGATCCCTCGGTGATGGACGTGTTCCCGGATTCCGATACAGTCAACGAGGCTCTGAGAGCTCTTGCCCCGGTTCTCCGACGCCGCAAGCGGCGAAGCGCCTAACACCTATGAAGCGACTGGCGTCAAGAGGGTGAACGAATTCTTCCCGGTGGTGTGTGCAACACCACCGGTGGTGGTTTCGGGTTCTTCCGGTTCCTCTCACCATCACGGCATGCGCGTGGTTCGACGTTCGCTCTCGATCACCTGCGAGTCCGACGACGGCTCGGACACCTATGCGAGGTCAGAGCGCCGCATGATCTGGCTATACGAGCGGGACGGGTCAATCAAGCGCCATGAGGTCGTCGAGCGACATGTTAGGCGTGGACCTCGTCCCTGACGTCGTCCGCTGCCCGCTGGTTGCTGCGCCATGGCTCGCCCCGACGGAGCATCACGTACACGATGCGGAGTAACTTCCGCGCCGCGGCCACCCGCGCGACCCGCCATCCGAGCCGCGCCTTCAGCCGCTCGTAGGCATGGGTCACCGGACTCTGGGGCGCCGTCCGCACGTGACTCGGGATCGCCGAGACGAGCGCCCCGCGGACCCAGCGATTGGCCCCCTTGGGGATGCTCCCGTGATGCGTGTGGCCCCCAGAACTCCGCGTCACCGGGGCGAGCCCCGCATACCTCGCCAGGTGCTCGACCGGGGGGAACCGGCTGAGGGGCGAGAGCTCGGCCGCGAGGGGCCACGCCGTCTCCCGCAGCCCCGCGCGGGTCGCCTAGCGCAGCAGTTTTTCGCGCGGCAGCGCGAGCCGCTGTTGGTGCAGCTGGGAATGGATCCGCCCCGCGAGCCGGGTGCGGTAGCGGACCAGCGTCGTCCGATGCCGCAGCAGGCGGAGCAGCTCGCGTTGGTCGTTCGGCCGGGGATAGGCCTCCGGGATCAGCCCCGAGAGCAGCATGCGACCGAGCAAGCGGGCGTCCACGGCATCATTCTTCTGCGGAGCGGCGGCGATCGCCCGCAGTCGCTTGGCGTGGGCGCGGTGAAAGCCGATCCCGGTCGGCACGAGCAGATCATAGAGCCAGGGCCAGAAGGGACAGGTCTCGACCACCACCGCGAGCGGGCGGTAGGGCCCGGGCACCGTGAGGAGGCGCTCCGGCTCGCGCGTGGGGACGGTGGTCTCCAGCACCACCGCGCCCGCTCTGTCCACCACGGCGACCGTGACATACTTTAGATGCGCATCAAGTCCGGCGAAGTACATGACTGGCCTCCTGTGACGAGCGCGCATGCTTCGTGTGGCAACTCGACGCTACGCGTTCGCTGACGGTGAGGCCAGTCGCTTCCATAGAATCAAGCGCCTGCAGCTGGCGGCGCCCGTTTTCGACGGTAGAATTCCATTTGGGAACCCTGAAGCTCGGCGCCGCAGCTGAGGAGCGAGTCGTTAGGCCGCGGCGCCGGGAGGTCCAATGCCCGAGACCGAACGAGTCCTGTTGCTCGGGGGAACGCGAGGGACCGGACTCCTTATCGCAAAACTCCTTGTGCAGCGCGGCTACAAGGTTCGCGCCCTGGCCCGGAATCCTGCTCAGGCAGCACAGCGCCTTGGGGCCGGAGTGGAGCTGGTCCCTGGTGATGTCACGAAGCCTGACACGCTTTCGAGCGCTGTGCAGCACGTGAATCACATCATCTTCACGGCGGGAGTAGCTGTAGGCCCTGCGCGCGAGAAGCTCATAGTCGCCACAGAATACCAAGGTGTCGTGAACACGCTGACGTCCGCCCGGGCGGGGGGATTCAACGGGCGGTTTCTCTACATGACGTCCATCGGGGTTACCAGACCCTCGCTCAGTGCGGCCATCCTCAACCTGGTGAAAGGGAATACCCTCCGGTGGCGCGCCCGTGTGGAAGACGAGATCCGTGGCACTAGGTTGGCCTACACGATTATTCGAGCGGGGTTCCTACTAAACAGCCCCGGCGGGAAGCGAGCGATCGAGGTCAGTCAGGAACCACACCCACTCGCGCCAAAGTACAGGATCGCGCGCGCCGATGTGGCTGAGACGTTCGTCCACGCGCTGAACCACCCAAAGACTTCGAGGACCACGTTCGAAGTAGTGTGGGGTAAGGGGTCAGCCCGAGAGCCACTGGACTCGCTTCTCAGTCGCCTGAGGCCCGACACTCGACCATAGCATTGCGCCGCGGCCTGATATCAACTCTGAAGCGCAACACCAAGCTTCAGGGGACCGCCCACCCGGCCGCCGCGTGTCGCGCTGGCGGACCCGCCGACGTGAGGTCAACTTCCCTCGGGACACCCGCAGCTCAGCCGCGACCCGCTTACCGACCGGAAGCTCTTCCCGGGGGAACGCCAATATGGCCCGCTATTCTCTGTTGTCGAGTCGCTCGTCCCGGCGACGCGCCGTGGGCGTCGCGCTGTTGCTGTGCGCCACCAGCGTATCCGCGCCCGCCGTCGGGTCCGCACAGGCGCCGCAGGCCACCGACTGGGAACGGTTCGTCGCGACGTTCCTGGAAGAGTCCTTCGCCGCCAATCCCACCTTTGCCGTCTGGGCCGGGCGACACGAATACGACGGCCGGCTGCCCGACTGGACGGCCGAGGGCCTGGCCGGAGAGCTGCAGCGCCTACGCTCGGCGCGTGAGCGGGCGCGGTCCTTCGATCCCCAGCGGCTCAGCGCCGGGCACCGCTTCGAGCGCGAGTACCTGCTGGCGGAGCTCGACGGCGACATCTTCTGGCGCGCGGAGGCGGATTGGCCGCACCGCAACCCCCTGTTTTACGCGTTCTCGCTGTCTCCGGACATCTATCTGACCCGCGAGTATGCCCCGCTCGCGGACCGGATGGCGGCGTACACGCGGTACGCAAGCAATCTGCCGGGCGCGCTGTCGCAGGTCCGCCGGAACCTGCGGACACCGCTCCCCCGGACGTACGTGGAGACGGCCCACGGCATCTTCAGCGGCATGGCCACCCTGTTCAGCGAAATGGTTCCCTCCGTCTTCGCTGGTGTCGACGATGCCGTGCGGCAGGCGGCGTTCACGGAAGCCAACCAGCGGGCGATCGCGGCGGCCAGGGAAATGACCGCCTGGTTGGACGCGCAGCGCGCCGCAGCCACGGACGACTACGCGCTCGGCGCGGAGCGGTACCGGGCCATGCTCCGGCAGACGGAGCGAGTCGATGCGCCGCTGGCACAACTCAAGGCGATCGGGCAGCGGGACCTGGAGCGCAACCTGGCGGCGCTCCGCGAGGCCTGCGCCGCCTACGCCCCGAGGGAGCCCATCCCCGGCTGCATCGACCAGGCGAAATCGCACAAGCCGGACGAGGGAACCGTGGACGGCGCGCGGCGCCAGCTCGCGGGGCTCAAGACGTTCCTGGTCGATCACGACCTCGTGAGCATCCCGGGAAGCGAGGAGGCCCGGGTGGACGAGGCCCCGCCGCACCAGCGGTGGAACCTCGCCTACATCGACGTACCAGGCCCATATGAAGGGAATCTGCCGTCGATCTATTACATCGCGCCCCCGAATCCGGCCTGGTCGGCCGAGGAGCGCCGGGCCTACCTCCCGGGGGAAGGCGACCTGTTGTTCGTCACCGTGCACGAAGTCTGGCCGGGACACTTCCTGCATTTTCTCCATGCCAAGCGCACCGCCGCGACGATTGGTCGCCTATTCTTCAGTTACGCGTTCACGGAAGGGTGGGCGCATTACACGGAGGAAATGATGTGGGAGGCGGGTCTGGGGAACGGCGACCCGGAGCTCCACATCGGCCAGTTGACCAACGCCCTGCTGCGCAACGTGCGGTTCCTGTCGTCGATTGGCCTGCATACGGAGGGCATGAGCGTCGCGGAATCCGAGCGCATGTTTCGCGAGTATGCCTTTCAAGACCCCGGCAACGCGCGGCAGCAGGCGGCGCGCGGAACTTTCGACCCCGGCTACCTCAACTATACGCTCGGGAAGCTGATGATCCGCCAGCTTCGCGAGGACTGGACGGCGGCACGCGGGGGGCGCGAGGCCTGGCGCGCGTTCCACGACCAGCTCCTGAGCTACGGCGCGCCGCCGATCCCGTTGGTGCGAGCCGCCATGCTCGGCGCCGACGCCGGTCCCGTCCTGCGCACGGGCACCCGGCGCTGAAGCCGCCGGGCGCCCGTTCGCCCGCTATGGCGTGGCCTCCACGGCGCGCCTCGCGTTCACGCGGCCGTACCCGAACAGCGGGTCCCACCCGGGGACGCCGAGATCGTTCGCGCTCGCGCGCAGGATCGTCCGCACCTGCTCCGGCGAGAGCGTGGGGTTCCGGCTGAGGACCAACGCGGCCACGCCGGCGGCGTGCGGTGACGCCATGGACGTGCCGCTGAAAATCGCCAGGTTCCCCGTGCTGTTGATCAGCGTGACGCGCGTCGGCCGCGACTCGATCTGGTCCTTGAGGTAGAGCCCGTCCTCCAGCGAGATCGACACCACGGGGATCCACGCCCGTCCGTCGCTCGTGGTCTCCGACCCTAGCGTGCCGTTGAAGTTGCCCGGCGTGTGGTTGTGGATGACGGCGGCCACGCAGCCCGCGTTCATTGCCGCCTCCGCCTTCTCGGCGAACGTCCCGCCGCCGCGGCTGATCACCGCGGTCTTGCCCGCGCAGTCCACCCCGGCGAACTCGACGGCGGTCCCGAACCCGGCGTACACGGCGTCTGCGCTGATCCCCTTCTTTCTGGTCATCCCGGCGAACTGCATGGCGATCGCCTCGAGCTCGCGATCGTTGTCCGTGTCGACGGTCAACGAGGTTTCCTGGCCCTGACCGACGAGGTACGACGACAGGTTGTTCACGCCCGGCGCCGTGAGCTCCTGCTCGGTGCCGTACTGCGAGAAGGTGGCGAGGTTGTCCGCATCGTCGGTCGCGCCGACGGCGATCACGCTCTCGTACGCGGCCGGAAACCCGACGTAAGGGGTGCTGCTGTTGCCCGAGGCGGCGATCAGGACGACGCCGCGCGCGTGGGCCTCGGCGAAGGCGTCCTCCGCGGCCTGGCTGGGGGACAGCGGCGACGAGACCACTCCCGCGAGGCCGAAGCCGAACGACATGTTGACCACGTTCATGCCGTTGTCGATGGCCCACTCGACCCCCTGGATCATCTTCGCCAGGGTCGCGCCGGACCAGGTGCAGTCCGCGAAGCGCATCGCGTAGAGCTCGACGCTCGGCGCCACTCCGACCGTGTGATTGCCATTGTCGCGGGCGGCGACGATCCCCGCGACGTGGGTGCCGTGCCCCTGGCAGTCGTCCAGGCCGTTGCCGTCCCCGACGAGATCGAACCCACCGACGACCGTGAGATCCGGGTGATCGATGTCGATGCCGGAGTCGAAGATACCGACCTTGATGCCCTGGCCGCGAAAGCCAAGCGCCCAGGCGCCCGGCGCCTCGATCAGCGACACGCCGTAGTCAGTAATCTGCTTCCCGCCGAGCGGGTGCATGGGGATGTCGTCCTCGACGTAGGCCACGCTCGCGTCCGCTTTGAGCACGTCTTCCTGATCCGTGGGAATGATCGCGGCGAGCACCGGGATATACTTGTACCGGTAGGTCACCCGGCCGCCCACTCCCTCGATCAAGGCCACGGCGGCGGCGTCCGGGGACGCCGCGAACCCCACCAGGACGGACTTCCCGTCGGCGCCGGCGACGTCGGCCCGTATGGGACCGGGTGCGCGGGATTGCGTGGGGCCGGGGCGGTCGCAGGCCGCGGCAAACAGGGCCAGGACGGTGAGCAGGGCTGGAACGCCGTGACGAGTCATCTTGCCTCCCGGAGCGATGGTTGAGCGGCTGACGCCCAGCACGCAAGAGAAGTGCCCGGGCGTTGCGCCGCCACCACGGCCGGGGTCTCGCTATCTTCTGTGGCGATCGCGCATCGCCATGTGGCGCCGGCGACACGCGAACGCACCGTGCTGGCGAGAGCGCCCAAGGGGCGTAGGGGAGCCATGGAACGTCTCGTATTCCTCGCGCCGTTCATCCCGTTCCTCGCGATGATTCCACCGTCGCTGGCGGCGATGTGGATCGCGAGTCGTTGGCTCAAGACGCGGGGGACGAGTGCGGAGATCCGGACCGAGATCGCCGCCCTGCGCGAGGAGGTGGCGCAGCTGAGGCAGACGCAGGCCGAGGCGCAGGAGCGACTCGATTTCACGGAGCGGATGCTGAGCCAGGTGCGCGAAGGACGGCCCTCGACGCCGGAGGTCACTCGTGAACAAGTCGGTTCTCGCTTGCCCGGCGCTCTTCGTCGTGTTCGCCGGTCTCGCCAGCGCGCAGCGCGTCGAGACCGGGTTTCTCGACCGCTCGGTCACGGTCGCCGGCGCGGCCTACCGCTATCAGGTCTACGTCCCGGCCGACTATGCCACGGGCGCCCGGTGGCCCGTGATCCTGTTCCTGCACGGCGCCGGGGAGCGGGGCACGGACGGGCTGCTGCAAACGGCGGTCGGCCTCGGCCCGGCCATCCGCCGGGAGCCCCAGCGATTCCCCGCCATCGCCGTGTTCCCCCAGGTGCCGCCGGACTCGCAGTGGGTCGGCACGCCGGCGGACATGGCGGTTGCGGCCCTCACGCAGACCATGCGCGAGTTCCGCACGGATCCTGACCGCGTCTATCTCACCGGCCTCTCCATGGGCGGTCACGGGACCTGGTATCTCGCCTACCGACACCCGGAGCTGTTTGCGGCCGTCGTGCCGATCTGCGGGTGGGTCGTGGATTCGCCGCGCTTCCGGGGCTCGGTCCCGGTCGTGCCCCCGGATAGCGGCGACCCCCTCCCGGCCCTGGTTCGCCGACTGGCCAAGACGCCGGTATGGATCTTCCACGGCGAGATGGACGCGGTGGTGCCGGTCAGCGGGTCGCGTGGGCCGGCGGCGGCGCTCGAAGCCGTGTCGGCCGACGTGCGCTACACGGAATACTTGGGCCTCAACCACAACTCGTGGGATGCGACATACGCGTCCAACGAGTTCACGCGGTGGTTGTTCGCGCAACGGCGCCGCTAGGCCGCGCCGTCCCATGCTCACCGTCGCCACCTACAACGTCAACTCCATCCGCGCCCGCCTCAGCCGCCTGCTCGCGTGGCTCGCGCGCACGCCCGCCGACGTCGTCTGCCTCCAGGAGATCAAGGTCGCCGACGAGGAGTTTCCGCGCCTGACGCTTGAGGCGGCCGGGTGGCACGCCGCCGTCCACGGCCAGCGGACGTACAACGGCGTGGCGATCCTGAGCCGCGCCCCGCTGGACGACGTGCGGGTCGGCCTGGACGACGGCACGGCCGATGGCGAGGCGCGACTGCTGTCCGGGCGCACGGCGGGGAGCCGCATCGTCAGCGTCTACGTGCCCAATGGGCAGACCGTGGACTCGGAGAAATGGCGCTACAAGCTCGACTGGCTGCGCCGGCTGCGCGGCTACCTCGAGCGCACCGCCTCTCCCGAGGAGCCGTTGCTGGTGTGCGGGGATTTCAACGTCGCTCCCGACGATCGCGACGTCGCCTTCGTGGACCAGTGGCGGGACACGGTGCTCACCCACGAAGCAGGCCGTGCGGCTCTCCGCGACATTCTGGGCTGGGGTCTCGTGGACACGGTACGCCGGCACCACCCCGAGGGACCGGGCCCCTACACCTGGTGGGACTACCGCCTGCTCGGCTTCCCCAAGGGGAACGGCCTGCGCATCGATCACATCGTGGCCACGCCCCCGCTGGCGGCCCGGTGCGTCCAGGCGTACGTGGACCGCGACGAGCGCAAGGGGAAACAACCCTCCGATCACGCGCCCGTCGTGGCCGCGTTCGGCGCCTAGCGCCTCAGCCGGCCGCGACCACGAGACCGCGGGCGAGCCGCACCACCATGTGCGCGCCCTTGGGCAGTACGATGTCCACGTCCTTGACGCCGGCCGACACGCCGGCGCCGACCGCCGCGCCCACGATGCCGCCGATCACCGCCCCTTTGGTGTCCTTCCCGATGATCCGGCCCGCCACCGCGCCGGCCGCGGCACCCGCGCCCACGCGCGCCGCGTCCGCGCCTTCGATCCCGCGGCCCTTGTGGACCGTTTCGATGGAATCCACCGAGAGCTCGAGCGGATAGTCGGTCCCGCGAACGGTGATGCTCGTGAACGCCAGCGTCAGCGTCCCGGTCTCGCTCGGGTTGGGGGCGGGCTTCACGTCCGTGATCCGGGCCCGCGCCACCGCTCCGGCTGGAATCACGACACGGCCTTGCGCGTCCTGCACGGCTTCGACCACGGTGGCCGTGATCGTATCGCCGGCCCGGGCCGTGCGGGACGTGATCGTGTCGGTCGCGGCGAGCTCGAAGCGGGTGCCGGCGGGCAGGGACAGCGTGGCCGGCGCCGCCCGCTCCACCGCAGGCCGGCTGCGCGGAAGCTGCGCGCGCTGGGTGGGTGGCGTGGGAACGGCTTGCTCCGGCCGGGCGACCGGCGCGTCACCCAGCGCGGCGGTGGTTTCGGCCGGCGCGAGCGTCAGGTCGCGCGCCGTGGTGTCGGCG
>JBOHSV010000262.1:0-2713 GCA_050921735.1 Gemmatimonadales bacterium
ACGCTGCCGCGCGCGGGGTCGAACCGCTCCGCGGTCCGCCACGCCTGGGCGAACGCGTCCGCGCTCACCTCCTCGGCGTCGGCCGGATCGCCAACGACCGCGCAGCACAGGGCATACACCATCGCGCCGTGGCGGTCGTACAACTCGCCCAGCGCGCGGTCGTCGCCCGCCACCATGCGCTCCACCAGCCCGCGATCGGATGCCGCTCGGTCCCGCTGCTGCGTCGGATTCACACTCCGCACCGTGAGCGCGCCACTCGCCACGAGGCCCCGTGTATGCTCATCCCTGGAGGGCTACGCCGGCCGTGAATCGGCGGATTGGCGGCTAGCGGGGATGCCGGAAAACCCGATTCCACCGAACCCGCAGCGGATCCGTGGCGATGCTGAAGTAGATGAACAGGGGCCGGCCGACGACGTGATCCTCGGGAAGGAACCCCCAATAGCGGCTGTCGTACGACGCGTCGCGGTTGTCGCCCATCATGAAGTAATGGCCGGTCGGGACGACGATCGGCCCCCAGTCGTGCGTGGTGGGACGGTAGGTGAGGGAGTCCGGGCCCACGTAGTACGGCAGCTGCCACTCCCGCATCTGCCGCAAATACAGCGGCTGATCCGCCTCCAGGCCGCTCGCGAGGCGGAGGACGTACGGCTCGGGTCGCTGCTCGCCGTTCCGGATCAGCGTGTCGCGCACCATCTGGAGCGTGTCGCCGCCAACCCCGATTACCCGTTTCACGATGTTCAGATTGGGCGTCGAGTCTTCCACCGACCGGAACACGATGATGTGGTCGCGCTCGGGCTCGTCGAAGCCCGGCACCGGCAGGAACCGGATCCCGGTCCGGGGAATCTGGAACTGCCCGCCGAACGCCAGCTTCTCGACGAACAGGAAATCGCCCACGAGGAGCGTGTTTTCCATGCTGGGCGACGGGATTCGAAAGGCTTCGACGAAGTACGAGGTGAGGAAGACGTAGATCACGAGCGCGATCGCGATGGACTTCGCCCAGCTCTCCGCTTCGTGCCGCAGCGAGAGGTGGACGGCCAGCGCCTCGCCATCGGCCACCGGCTCGACCAAGGGGGCGTCGAGCCGCAGGACGGCAACCCCTTCGCCGTCGGCGTCGGCGTCCGCGGCCATCGGATACCGCTCCCCGTGGCCGCGGAAGCTGACGCTGTCGCCCAGCCGCACCACGCGCTTCTGTCCCGGGGGCCAGCCGCGGGTCGGTACGGTGCGCGCTCCGGGCTTCGCCCCGCCCGCTACCGGGGCCCTGCGCCGGCGCCGCGCGATCACGGGTGCTCCACCCAATCCGCGATGAAGATGAGGCGGCGGCCGGAGTGCGCGAAGTACGCCTCCGCGTTCTGACCGCCGAAGGTGAGCTGGCGGATGTTGCGGAGACGCACCTCGTCCGAATGGGGCGCGACGGCGATTTGAACGAGGAGCAGCAGCGGGAACACAGGCATGGGACGGGCAATCTAATGCATTAGATTTGAAGTTCCATGAGCCCCGATCAGCCGCCCCGCCCCCGCCCCCGCCGCGCCTCGCCGCCCCTGCTGGACGCTCTCGGCACCCTGTGCGTCGAGGGCAAGGCCGCCGCCGAATACCTCTGGCAGGTGCCCAAAGACGAGACCGTGCGTCAGAAGATCGTCGCCCTGCTCGAGCAGATCGGCGCCGAAAGCGCCAAGCAGGGCCGCAAGGAGATGCCCCGACTCGCCGCGGAGATGAGGGTCGCCGCCCAGGCGTCGCCCAGTCCCCAGCAGGTGGACCTGCTCGTGGACGGGTTCGACCGCCTCACCAAACTGTGGCAGGCCGCCAAGTCCGGACTGCTGTGACCGCGGCCGCGCGCGAAACCGCGCTCGACCTGCTCTGCATCAACACCGTCCGCGCGCTCGCGATGGACGCGGTGCAGCAGGCGGACTCCGGGCATCCCGGCACCGCCATGGCCCTGGCACCGCTGGCCTACGTGCTGTGGCAGCGCCACCTGCGCTATCACCCCCCCGACCCGGCCTGGTGGGACCGCGACCGGTTCGTCCTGTCCGCCGGACACGCCTGCATGCTGCTGTACTCGGTGCTGTATTTGACCGGCTACGATCTGTCGCTCGACGACATCAAGGCGTTTCGACAATGGGGCAGCCGGACGCCGGGGCACTCGGAGCACGGGCTCGCACCCGGCGTCGAGGCGACCACCGGGCCCCTGGGCCAGGGGGTGGGGAACGCCGTCGGGATGGCGATCGCCGAGGCCCAGCTCGCCGCCGCGTTCAACCGGCCGGGCCACGACATCGTCGGCCATCACACGTACTTCCTCGCGTCCGATGGAGACCTGATGGAAGGCGTGTCGCACGAGGCGTGCTCGCTGGCGGGCCATCTCAAGCTCGGCAAGCTCATCGGGTTCTACGACGACAATCACATCACCATCGACGGGGATACCGCGCTCGCGTTTTCGGACGACACGGCGCGCCGGTTCCAGGCCTACGGCTGGCACGTCCAGCGCGTGCCGGACGGCAACGATCTCGGGGCGCTCGACCGGGCGATCCGCGCGGCCCGGCGCACGGCGGATCGCCCCTCGCTCGTCAGCGTCCGCACCCACATCGCCTACGGCAGCCCCAACCGGCAGGACACGGCCGAGGCGCACGGAGCGCCGCTGGGCGCCGACGAGGTGCGGCTCACCAAGCAGAATCTGGGATGGCCCTCGCTCGAGCCATTCCACGTGCCCGCGGACGCGCTGGCC
>JBOHSV010000263.1:0-6176 GCA_050921735.1 Gemmatimonadales bacterium
GCGTACCGTCGCGCGCACCCCGACCTCGCGGCCGAGCTCGAGCGCCGGCTGACGGGCCGCCTGCCCGACGGGTGGGACGCCCAGCTTCCGGCATTCGCCGCGGGCGATGGCACGCTGGCGACGCGCGCCGCGTCGGGGAAAGTGATCAACGCCATCGCCCCCCGCCTCCCCGAGCTCGTCGGCGGCTCGGCGGACCACACCGGCTCGAACAACACCCAGATCCGGGGCGGCGGGCCGTTCAGCGCCCCGAACCGCCCCGGCCGCACATTCCATTTCGGCGTGCGCGAGCACGCCATGGGCCTCGTGCTCAACGGGATCTGTTATCACGGAGGATTCGTCCCCTACGGCGGCACGTTTCTGATCTTCTCGGACTACATGCGGCCGCCCGTCCGCCTCGCCGCGCTGGCCCACCTCCGGCCGATCTACGTCTTCACCCACGATTCGATCGGTCTCGGCGAGGACGGACCGACGCACCAGCCCATCGAGCACCTCGCGTCGCTACGCGCCATTCCCAATATGACCGTGATCCGCCCGTCCGATGCCACCGAGGTGGCCGAGGCCTGGCGTGCGGCCATCCTGCACCGCGGCGGTCCGGTCGCCATCGTGCTCACGCGTCAGAAGGTCCCGATCATCGACCGCACGAAATACGCGCCGGCCAACGGGCTGCGCCTCGGGGGCTACGTGCTGGCCGACGCCCCGGCCGGCCGGCCCGACATCGTGCTCATCGGGACCGGCTCCGAGATCGAGCTGGTGCTCGCCGCCAACGAGCGGCTCGTGCGCGAGGGCCGGCGACCGCGAGTGGTCTCGATGCCGTGCCTCGAATTCTTCGCCCGGCAGCCGCAGGAGTACCGCGATGCGGTGCTTCCTCCGGGCGTGCCGGGACTCGCGGTCGAGGCCGCGGCGCCGCAGTCCTGGTATCGCTGGGTGGGAGAGCGGGGCGCGGTGATCGGGCTGGAGCGGTTCGGCGCCTCGGCGCCGTACCAGCGGGTCTACCGGGAGCTGGGGCTGACGGTGGAGCGGGTGGTGGAGGAGGCGAGGAGGCTGCTCGCCGCCTCGCGCCCCGACCTCACGCACGACGACACTCCAGCCCCGTCGTAGCCCGCGCCGGCGAGCACGATCTTCCCCAGCCCGGCGAGCCGCCGCCGGACCTCGGCGAGCTGCGCCGCATGCTCCGGCCCATAGAACGGAATCGCCCGAGGCCACTCGTAGGCCCGGCTCCAGAGCGGTTCGCCGCGAATGTCCAGGATGGGCGCGAGCGTTCGGTGCGCCAGGGGCCCGGGGCCTCCCGTCCCCGGCGACAGGAAGGCGCGGAGCAACACGTGCCCCCTGGGCGCGCGCCCCGGGAACTTGAGCGAGGCGTACGTGCACGCGCGCACCGGGATCCCGGCGTCCGGCTGCACGACGAACCCCGTCCCCGCGAGCGGTGCGCCGATCTGCTCGGCGCGGTACGCCAGGCTCACGGTGAGACTCGGGACGTAGCGAATGTCGCCCAGGAGCGATGCGGCGGACGGCGCGAGGCCGCGCAGCAGGTGGGCCGCGCGCCAGGCGGGGACGGCCAGGATCACGGCGGCCCCGGTCAGGGCCGAGCCGCCGGTCACGCTCAGGCGGAACCCGCCATTGGCGGGCGCGATCCCGCTCACGCCGGCGCCGAAGCGCAGGGCCGGCCGCACGGCCGCGACCAGGGCGTCCACCAGATCGCCCATTCCGCCGGCGAAGCTCAGATGGCCCGCCGTCAGGTCCTCGGGATTCGCCTGGATGCCGAGCAGCGCGGCCGCCTCGCCCTCCGACAGGGGCTGGACCGCGTGGCCTGTCCAGCGAGCGGAGCCGTGCGCGGATTGCCGGACGACGCGCCCGGCGATACTCAGCTCCCCGGCCAGCGCCGGGATGGCGCCGTCCGAGCCCAGGAAGCTGTCCGGGCCGCCCTCGACGATCCAGTCGCCGGCCACGCGCTCGGTGACCACGACGCCGCCCCAGCGGCGCTCGCTCTCGAGCACCGTCACGCGCGCGCCCTCGCGCTGCGCCTGATACGCCGCGGCCAGCCCCGCCAGCCCCCCGCCGACCACGATCACGTCCGTCATGCCCACCTGCGCTCGGCCGCGGCTCGGCGCGCGATGTCCGCCAGCGCCTCGATCAGGAGCGGGTCGTCGTTCAGCGACGCCGTGCGTTCGAGCCGCACGCCGAGCTCGCTCGCGAGGGTGCGATACTGCACGTCGATGTCGTACAGGATCTCGACGTGATCGCAGACGAATCCGATGGGCACGATGAGGAAATCCCTGACCCCCTCATCCGCGAGGCGTGCCAGCGCCTCGCCCGCGTCGGGGCCCAGCCACGGCTCGGGGCTCGCGCCGGCGCTCTGGTAGGCGAAGTGCCACTCCCCCAGGCCGAGCGCCTCCGCCACGGTGCGGGCGCTCGCGAGCAGCTCGTCGGGGTACGGATCGCCCTCCGCCAGGATCCGCCGGGGCAGGCTGTGCGCCGTGAAGATCACCCGGACGGCCGCCGGCGAGGCGAACCGCTGGAGTGCCTGCACGACGCGCGCGCGCACGGCGGCGAGGAACTTGGGATGATCGCCCCAGTTTCGCACCAGGGCCAGGTCCAGCCGGCCGGCCGCCGCCTCGAGCAACTTCGTCTCGTAGGCCCCCACCGAGAGCGACGAGTAGTGCGGCGTCATCGCGATCGCCACGAGCCGCCGCGTGCCCGCGGCGACGATGCGGTCGACGGCGTCCTTGATGTACGGGTGCCAGTGGCGCATGCCGACGTACACCCGGTAGTCCGGCCCCAGCGTGCGTTCGAGCGCGGTGGCCTGGGCGCGCGTGTGGTCGAGGATCGGTGACCGGCCCCCGATGGTCGCGTAGCGTTGCCGGACCTCCGCCACCAGCTCCCCGCTCGTGGGCCGGCCGCCGCGCACGTCGAGCAGGTACGGCTCGACCTCCTCGACGCTCCCCGGGCCCCCATACGCCATGAGGAGCACGGCGACCGGCTCACCCGGCATGGACGAGCTCCACGACGCGCCGGACGGCCTCGACGGGCGTCTCGGGCAGGACCCCGTGGCCCAGATTGAACACGTGCCCGGGGCGCCGGCCCGCCCGCGCGAGCACATCGCGCACCCGCCCGTCGAGCGCCGGACCCGGAGCGAGGAGCGCGGCTGGATCGAGATTGCCCTGGATGGCCCGGCCGTCCCCGATGCGCGCCCAGGCCCGGTCGAGCTCCACCCGCCAGTCCACGCCGATCACGTCACCGCCGGCGGCGGCGAAATCCTCCAGGAACGCCGCCGTTCCGGTCCCGAAGTGGATGACCGGGACGCCCGCGGCGCCCGCGAGCTCGAGCGCGCGCCCGCTGTGCGGCTGCGCGAACTCGCGATAATCCTGGGGCGACAGGCACCCGACCCAGCTGTCGAACAGCTGGACCGCGTCCGCGCCCGCGGCCGCCTGCGCGGCCAGATAGCGGCCGACGAGCTCCGCCAACCGGGCGAGGAGGTCGTGCCAGGCCGCGGGCTCCGCATGCATGAACCGCTTGGTGCGGGCGAAGTCCCGCGTCCCGCCGCCCTCGATGGCGTAGCTGGCGAGGGTGAACGGCGCCCCGGCGAATCCGATCAGCGCGATCTCGGCCGGCAGGGCGCGGCGCACCAGCCGCACCGCCTCGAGCACGTATCCGAGCTCCGCCTCGGGGTCCACCGCCGGCAGGTTGCGGACGTCGGCGGGACTGCGGACGGGGCGCGCGATCTGCGGCCCCTCGCCCCGGGCGAACGCGAGGCCCAGGCCCAGCGGCTCGAACGGGAGCAGGATGTCGGCGAACAGGATCGCGGCATCCACGCCGAGTCGCGTGACGGGCTGGAGGGTGACGCGGGCCGCGAGCTCGGGCTCGTGACACAAATCCAGCAGGGAATGCTTGTCGCGCAGGGCGCGGTACTCGGGCATGTAGCGGCCGGCCTGCCGCATGAACCACACCGGCGTGACGTCGGTGGGCTCTCGCCGGCACGCCTTCAGGAAGCGACCGTCAGCGGGCAACCTGGGGCTCGCGCGCCTCGGCGGTGGCTGGGGGGGCGACGAGGATCGTGTCGCCCTCGACTTTGACCCGGTACGTGCGGACCGGCTGAACCGGCGGCCCCCCGAGCACGGCGCCCGTTTCGAGTGAGAACCGCCCTTCGTGCCAGGGGCACGTGACGGCACACGCGGCCGGGTCCACGGTGCCGTCGGAGAGGCTCGCCCGGGCGTGGGTGCAGCGGTTCGCGATGGCGTAGATCGCGCCGTTCACGTGGAACAACGCCACCGCTTCGCCCGCGGCGTACGCGCGCCGGCGGGTGCCGGGGGGGAGGTCGGCCAGCGTCGCCACCGGCGTGAAGCCGTCCTCCCGGACCGCGGGCCGGGTGAGGGCGCGCTCGGCGCTCGCCCCTCCCAGGGTGTCGAGCAGGTCCCACAGCGACATCTGCACGCACGTGAGCGTGGGCGTGTCGCGCAGCGTGTACGACGACGCCTCACTCTCGCGCAGCTCCATCACCAGGTCGAGGAATTCGGCGGGGTTGTCGCCCTCGAACGCCACGACGAATTCCTGGTCGTCCAGGCCGTAGGAGTAGGTCGTATTGAGCTTGATGGAGGGGTATTTGCGCCCGATGCGCACGTGTCCGTCCATCATCCGCTGGCGCTCGGCCTTCGGCAGCGCGTACCAGGCGCGAGTCTTGACGAACGGGTACACGAACAGGTAGCGCGAATCGCTCGGCCGGATGACGAGGCGCGAGGCGGCGTGTGGGTCGTCGGGGAACTCGTAGATGGACCGCCGCGTCATCGCGAGGTAGCTGTACGGAATGGCGAGGTAGGCACCGAGGTCCGTGCGGTTGAGGGCGGTCTGCAGCGCCACCAGCGCGTCCAGATCCTCGGCCACCTGCCACAGCAGGAAGTCGCAATCGCCCCGGAGGCCGACCAGCCCGTAGGGCCGCAGCAGCAGCCGGCCCTGGAAGCTCTCGATGGTGTCTCCGAACTCGCGCTTCGCGGCCTCCTGGCGCTCGGGCGCCAGGCGGCGCCACGCCGGATCGAGCTTATAGAACGCGTACCGGACGACCTGGCGGTGTTCCTTCGACTGCGGGCTCATGAGGAGAGAATCTAACGGGGGCCGGGCGGCCCACCACCATCGGGGTCCTTGCGCCGGAAATAGCCTCGCACGGCCAGCACCGCGAGCGTCACGAACACCGCGATGGGGAGGAGCACGGTGAGGATCGAGCTCCAGAAGTACGCCAGGTTCATGCGCTCGTCGCCGCCGTGCTGGACGAGGAACGCGAGCGTGGTCATCGACCGAGGAAGCGGCGCAGATGTCGCAGGTAATAGCCGAGCGCCGCGGCGGCGATGGTGAAGACCAGGGCGAGGCCCAGGCTGGCGGCCTGGCCCGCCCGCACGTACTGGACGAGGGCCCAGAGCGCGAAGCCGGCGCAGAAGACGATGCCCGACGAGATCAGCAGCTTGTGAAACGGAATCATACCCGGAAGTTACGCCGCCAGCCGGTCGACCACCATCAGGGCCAGGAGGGCGGGCAGATACGCGATCGACGTGAGGAAGAGCCGGCGCGCGCGCCGCTCCGTCGTGGACCACATCAGCGCGCCGCCGGCGGTCGCGTACAGCGCGCCGAGCGCGAGCGCGCCGAAGAAGTACACCGAGCCCGTGAGCCCGACCAGGGTGGGGACCAGGCTGACGGGGACCAGGGCCAGGGCGAACAGCAGGCTCATGCGACCGGTCAGGCGGCCGGTGGCGTCGTCGCCGCCGAGCATGACGAGGCCGCCGGCGCGGTAGTCGGCGCGGTAGATCCAGGCGAGCGCCAGGAAATGCGGCAGCTGCCACAGGAACAGGATCCAAAACAGCGCCGCGGCAGCGACGTCGAGGGCGCCGCCCGCGGCGGTCCAGCCGCCCACGATGGGGAGGGCGCCGGGAACCGCCCCGATCAGCGTGTTGAGAGACGTGCGGCGCTTCAGCGGCGTGTACAGGAACACGTAGCTCGCGAGCGTGAGCGCCGCCAGGACGGCGGTGAGCGCGTTCACGGCGACGGCCAGGTAGGCGGTGCCCGCCACCGAGATGGCGCCCGCGAACAGGGCGGCCGCGCGAGGCGTCACGCGCCCCGAGGGGAGCGGCCGGCCCCGGGTGCGCCGCATCCGGGCGTCCACGTCGCGCTCGAGCAGCTGGTTCAGGGCGTTGGTG
>JBOHSV010000264.1:0-6038 GCA_050921735.1 Gemmatimonadales bacterium
GCGAACCCATGATTCGGATCGAAACTCTCCTCACCGAACAGTCGCTCGCCGACGAGTTCGTCGCCGCCCTCCGGGCACGCCGACTCGACGAGAAGTTCTTCTACTGGCTGCCGCTCTCGGTGCGCGCCTGGCTCGCGCTCTGCTCCGACGGCGCGTACCGCAACTACGTCCGCTCGCGCTCGCTCATCGCCCGCTCCGCCGGCGACATCGCGCCCCACCTGGCGCCGGGACCCGTCGAAGTGCTCAGCCTGGGATCGGGACAGGGCGACAAGGACCTGCTCCTGCTCGAGGCCCTGCGCGCGCACGGGGCGCGCGCGGCGTACGTGCCCGTGGACACGAGCCAGGCCCTGCTCGAGATCGCCTGCGGGGCCGCCGCCGGGGCGGGAGTCCCCGCGCTCGGCGTCAAGGCCGATTTCACGCGCGAGGATCACCTTGCCGCTCTGCGCCCCGACCCCGAGACGCCGCGCCGGCTCGTGCTGCTGCTGGGCAACACGCTGGGCGCGTTCGATCCGCTGGCCGAGGCGCGCGCCCTGCACGCCCTGCTCCGCCCGGACGACCTGATCCTGCTGGACGGCGAGATCTACGCGGGCCCCAACACCGTGGCGGGCTACGACAACCCGCTCAACCGGCGGTTCGCCTGGGCGCCGCTCCATGCCGTGGGGATCGACGAGCAGGACGGCGAGATCGTCTTCGAAGACCGTACCGACGAACGTCTGACCGGCCTCCATCCCCTCGTAAAGCATTTCCGGGCCACGCGCGACTGCGCGGCGCTCGCCGGCGGCGAGACGCTCGCGATCCACTCCGGCGAGCGCCTGGCCATGAACCACTCCTACAAATACGCGCCCGAGACCTTCGTGCGGGTGCTCGCGGACGCCGGTCTGGCCGCCCGCCGGCGGGACACGTCCGACGACGGCCGATTCCTCATGGTCCTCGCGGGCCCGGCGTGAGCGTTCTCGAGGTCCGTGGACTGACTTACGCGCTCCCGAAAAACGAGGAGCGGGGAGCGGGGAGCGGTCGGCTCCTCGTGCGGGAGGTCTCCTTCAGCGTTGCCGCGGGGGAGACCCTGGTGCTGTTGGGCCGCAGTGGATCGGGGAAAACCACGACGCTCAAGCTGATCAACCGCCTGCTCGAGCCCACGGAGGGAGCGGTGACGGTGGGCGGCGAGCCGGCGTCGCACCTGGAGCCCACGCACCTGCGCCGGCGCATCGGGTACGTGATTCAGGAGATTGGCCTGTTCCCCCACTTCCCGGTGGCCGAAAACGTGGGGCTCGTGCCGCGGCTGGAGCGCTGGCCCGCGGCGCGGATCGCCGAGCGGGTGGACGAGCTGCTCACCCTCGTCGGGCTCGATCCCGGCCTGTACCGGCGGCGCTTCCCGCACGAGCTGTCGGGCGGGCAGCGCCAGCGGGTCGGGATCGCGCGCGCCCTGGCCGCCGATCCCCCGCTGCTCTTACTCGACGAGCCGTTCGGCGCGCTCGACGCGATCACGCGCGCCGAGCTGCAGCGCGAGTTCCGGGCCCTGGCCGAGCGGCTCGGGAAAGCCGTCGTATTCGTGACCCACGACGTGCGCGAGGGGCTGCTGCTCGGGAGCCGCGTCGGCGTCATGGCCGGGGGGCGGCTGGTCTTTCTTGGAACGGAGCAGGAGTTCCGCCGCTCGGAGCACCCCGAGTGTCGGGCGTTCTTGGAGGCTGCCTGAACCTGCTCTCCTTCTACGCCGCGAACCTGCGGGAGCTCGTCCTCCTCACCGGCGAGCACCTCCTGCTCGTCGCCGCGTCCTCGGGCACGGCCGTCGCGGCGGGGATCCCGCTCGGGATTCTCGTGGCGCGCCGACCGGCCTTCCGGCGCCCCGTGCTCGGCCTCGCCAACGTCTTCCAGACCATTCCGAGCCTGGCCCTGTTCGGCTTTCTCATCCCCGTCTTCGGCATCGGTCGCTGGACCGCCATCGCGGCTCTGATCGTGTACGCCCTGCTTCCGATTGTCCGGAACACCTTCACCGGCATTACGGGCGTCGATCCCGCCGTCCGCGAGGCGGGACTCGGCATGGGGATGACGAGCGGCGAGCTGCTGCGGCTCGTCGAGCTGCCGCTCGCGGCGGGCGTCATCATGGCCGGCGTGCGCGTGGCGACGGTCGTGGGGGTGGGCATCGCGACGATCGCCGCGGCGATTGGTGCCGGGGGCCTAGGCGTGTATATCTTTCGCGGCGTCGCGACCGTGAACTACACGCTCATCATGGCCGGCGCGCTGCCGGCGGCGGTGCTCGCCCTCCTGGCCGACGGCCTGCTGGGTCTCGCGGAACGCCGGCTGGTGTGGCGGCGGTGAGGGGCGGACGGAGGCGGACGGGGGCGGACAGAGGCGGACGGGGCCTCGTGTTGTGCGGCGCCCTCCTCGCCCTGCTCGGCTGCGGGCGCGGGGACCGTATCGTCGTCGGGTCCAAGAACTTCACCGAGTCGGATCTCCTGGCGGAGCTCGTGGCGCAGCAGATCGAGCGGCGCACCGGGCTCGACGTCGAACGGCGCCTGCACCTGGGCGGGACGTTCGTGTGTCATGAGGCCATCACCGGCGGGGAGATCGATCTGTACGTCGAGTACTCGGGGACGGCCTTCACGGCCATCCTGCGCCACGCGCCGGTGGCCGACCCCGACAGCGTGTGGCGCGTGGTGACGGCGGAATACGCCGACCGGTTCGGACTGGAGTGGGGACCGCCGTTCGGATTCAACAATACGTTCGCGATCCTGGTCCGCCGCACGGATGCCGAGCGTCTGGGACTGCGCCGAGTGTCGGACCTGGCGCGCGTGGCGCCGCGGTGGCGCGCGGGGTTCGGCTACGAGTTTCTCGAGCGGGCCGACGGCTACGAGGGATTCGCGCGCACCTACGGCCTGCGGTTCGCCGCGCCGCCCACGGCCATGGACCTGGGGCTGACCTACCGCGCGCTGGCCGAGGGGAAGGTGGATGTGATCGCGGGGAACTCGACCGACGGGCTGATCGCGGCGCTGGACCTGGTCGCGCTCGACGACGACCGCCGCTATTTCCCGCCGTACCATGCCGCGCCGGTCGTCCGCTCCTCGGTCCTCGAGCGGAGTCCGGAGGTATCGGACGCATTGGCGGAGCTGGGCGGGAAGATCTCGGATGACGAGATGCGGCGGCTGAACGCCCTGGCGGACGTGGAACGGCGGGACATCGGCACGATCGCGCGCGAGTGGCTCGCGGGCAGACTGCCGTAACGGGCGGGCGGCGATGAACCCCCGGCTCCAGGTCGTCCTGGCGGCGACCCTGTTCTCCACGGGCGGCGCCGCGATCAAGCTGAGCGCGCTGTCGGGCTGGGACGTGCTGGCCATGCGGGCGCTGGTCGCGGCCGCCACGATCGTCGTCCTCGTGCCCGAGGCGCGCCGCGGCTGGAACGCGCGCGCGGGGCTCGTGGCGCTGGCCTATGCGTGCACGACGATCCTCTACGTGCAGGCGAACAAGCTCACCACGGCCGCCAGCACGATCTTTCTCCAGAGCACGAGCCCGCTGTTCATCCTGCTACTGGCCCCACTGCTCCTGCGCGAGCACGCCTCACGCCGCGATGCAGGCTACATGGCGGTGCTCGCCGCTGCCATGGTGCTCCTGTTCGTCGGCACCCCGCGCCGGTTCGCCACCGCGCCCGACCCCCTGCTCGGGAACGTCCTCGCCGCCCTGTGCGCCGTGGCGTGGGCCTTCACGTTGATCGGGTATCGCTGGCTCGCGGCAACCGGGGGCTCGGTGGCTCCCGCCGCCACCATCGGGAACCTGTTCGCCTGCGTGATCGGGCTGGTGGTCGGTGCCGGTCCACCGGCGGCCGGGCCCACCGACTGGCTGGTGCTGATCTACCTCGGCGTGTTTCAGCTCGGCATGCCCTACGTGCTGCTCACGCGGGCTGTCCCGCGGCTCACCGCCCTCGAGGTGTCGCTCGTGCTGCTGGTCGAGCCGGTGCTCAACCCGATCTGGGCGTGGCTGGCGCACGGAGAGACCGTGTCCCTGTGGGCGCTGTCCGGCGGCGCCATCATCCTCGCCGCCACGCTGCACCGCGCGTGGCGCGAGGGCCGGGGGTTCGCCACCGCTGCCGCCACCGTCCGCGGGCACGTCGCCTCGGAGGAGCCGTGAGTCGCGCGGCGGTCATCATCCGGACGTACTACGCCATCACGGGGCTCTTCAGCCTCGCCATGTCCCTCATCTGGGGCATCGACACGCTGTTCAAGCTGGACGCGGGCCTCGACATCCTCCAGGTGATGCTGACCAACGCGGCGTTCACCCTGGGGATGATGGCGTTCGAGATTCCCACGGGCGTCATCGCTGACACGCTGGGACGCCGCGTGTCGCTGCTCCTGTGCCTCGTGACGCTGTTCGTGACGACGCTGGCTTACGCCGCGATCCCGCGACTCGGCCTGGGCTTCCTGACCTTCGCCGGCGTGTCGGTGTTCCTGGGGCTGGGGTACACGTTCTACACGGGAGCGGTCGAGGCGTGGCTCGTGGACGCGCTGAAGGCCGTCGGGCACCAAGGGTCGCTGGACGCCGTGTTCGCCCGGGGGCAGATGATGTTCGGCGTGGGAATGCTGGTGGGGACCGTGGGCGGTGGGCTGCTGGGCCAGGTGAACCTCACGCTGCCCTACCTGGTGCGCGCCGCGGTGGTGATCCCGCTGTTCGTCCTTGGCTGGCGCGCCATGCGCGAGCTGGGGTATACGCCGCGCGCGCTCGCGTGGCACCGCGTCCCGGCCGAGATGCGCCGGGTGTTCGTCGAGGGGCTGCGGTACGGGGTGTCCCACGGCGTCGTGCGGCCGCTCATGCTCGCCTCCCTCGTGAACATGAGTTTCATGATCTTCGGGTTCTACAGCTGGCAGCGGTACTTCCTCGACCTGTTGGGTCGCGAGCTGGTCTGGGTGAACGGCGTGATCGCGGCGGCTACCGCCCTCGCCATGATGGCCGGAAACGCGCTGGTACCCACGATCTCCCGGAGGCTTTCCGACCGGTCCGCGATCCTCGTGTCCTCGACGGTGGCGCAGGCGGCGATGGTCGTCCTCGCGGGCGCGGTGGGCAGTGGCCTGCTGTGGGCAACGCCGGCACCCGGCTGGCAACCGTTCGTCGCCGCTCTCGGCGCCTACTTGCTTTACGGGGTGGCGCTCGGGTGCGCGATGCCGGTGAAACAGGCATACCTGAATGACCACATCCCGTCGGCCCAGCGCGCGACCATCATTTCGCTCGACTCGTTCTTCGCCAACGCGGGCGGCGTGGGCGGCCAGTGGGCGTGGGGGTCGCTGGCGAAGCTCCGCTCCATCGCCGACGCGTGGGTCTACGCCGGGGTGTCGCTGCTCGCGGCCGTCCCCCTGTACTGGATGGCGCGACGCGGCGGGGAGCCCCAGGCCGCCGTCCCCGCGGCGGGGGAGGTCAGCTCGGCGTAATGCGCAGCTCGACCGGCGGTGTGCGGAGCGGCTGCGGCTCGTCGGTAGGCAGGACGCCGTGCAGGATATAGGTGCCCGCGGGAACCCGCTTCCCCGAACCGTCCTGCTGGCGCCAGACGTCCTTCAACTCCAGGGTCTCTCCGGGGGCGAGCATCCTGATCTGGAGAATGCCTTGCACGGTGGCGCCGGCTAACCGGCCCCACACGACCGCGCCGCCTTCGCACGCGATGACGATGTCGAACGCGATGGTGCGCCCAACCAGGTGGAGCTCGACCGGCCGCTCGCTCGTGTTGGTGAGCCGCAGTGTGATCGCCACGGGGTCGCCGGTGGCGGCGTCGGCGGGCGCGAGCAGCTCGAATCGCAATGACGGAGGCGTGGTGGTCACGGTGTCGGTGACGCGCTGACGGTCCGGCGCCCCCGTGCCGCATGTGGCCAGGAAGAGCGCGCCGCCGATCGTCAAGAGGCGGCGCGCTCGAGAGCCGGTCCAACCTCCGAGCGCGCCGTCCAGTTTCCGCACCAGCCCGCGATTTCAGTGCGTCGTCAACGCGCCAAGCTCCTGCTCGACGTTGGCGATCGGACTGTACACGAAGAGGGTCCCTGAGGAGCTCCCGCCCCAGAGCGTGCCGC
>JBOHSV010000265.1:0-3103 GCA_050921735.1 Gemmatimonadales bacterium
CAGTTCGCCCTGGCCCCCGTGTTCGCGAGCGGCGCGGCGGCCCTCGTGGATTTCGACCGCGTGCGCATCACCGTCACCCGGTCGCTCACCGGCCGGATCGCGGCGGACACGGTCGTTCGGTTCCCGCCGGGAGCGGACTCGATCGAGGCTGCCATCGCGGTGACGCTGGAAGCGGCGAAGGAGGAATTTCTGGTGTTCGCGCGCCTGATCAACGCGGCCGGCGACACCGTGTTCCGCAACGACCCCTATCCCCAGGCGGTCACGGCCGTGGCCGGCCGGTCGAGCGCTCCGGTGCAGGCGTTGCTCCGCTACGTCGGCATCGGCTTCGACGCCGTGGCCGTCGTGATCGCGTCCGCCGACACCGTCGTGCCCTTCGGCCAGAGTGTGGACCTGACCGCTCAGGCTTTCGGCGCGGACCAGCAGCCGATTCCCGGGACGCCCGTGGCCTGGTCGTCCCTGGACCCCCTGCTGGCCTCGGTGCCCGACGCGGCCTCGGGCCGCGTCGTGGGGGGCGCCGCGCGCGGGCGAGCGCGGGTGGTGGCGGAGTTGATTGCGGGGGCTGCCGACACCGCGCTGGTAACGGTCCAGCCGCTCGCGAGCCTGCTGGACCTGGTGGGCGGCGACCGGCAGGAGGGGATACCCGGAAGCTTCCTGGGGCTGCCCCTGCGCGTCCGGGTCACGGCACCGGACGGCCTGGGTGTCAGGGTGCCCGTGCGGTTCCGCGCGCGCACCCTCGGCGCATCGGTGGCTGACTCGGTCGTGGCGAGCGACGCGGACGGCTTCGCCGAGACGATCGCCACCCTCAGCCTCGATCTGAGCCTCCAGGAGTTCGAGGCGAGCGCGGACACTCTCCCGCCCGTGGTGTTCACCGCCCAGGCCGTGACCGACGTCGCGTCGGTCACCGTGACGCCGACGTCCGCGAGCCTCGACCTCCTGGGGGGGACCGTGCAGTTCGCCGCGGAGGCCCACGACACGAGCGGTGCCCCGCTCGCGGTGACGTTCACCTGGTCGTCGTCCGACCCCGCCGTCGCCACGGTCGACCCGGCGACCGGGCTCGCGACCGCGCTCGGCAACGGCAGCGCGACCATCAGGGCGATGGCGGAGGGCGTGATGGGGAGCGCCGCCATGGACGTCGTGCAAGTCGTGACACAGCTCGTGTTCAGCGTCCCGCCGAGCGACATCACGGCCGGGCTGCCCATCAGCCCGGCCGTGGAGGTGAGCGCGCTGGACGCGGGTGGGAGCGTGGCCACCAACTTCACGGACGACGTGGCCCTGAGCCGCGGGGACTTGATCGAATGCGTCGGGACCCTGCTCGGTACGACGACGATACCGGCGGTCGGGGGCGTCGCGAAGTTCGCCGACCTCGTCATCCAGCAGGCGTGTCCCGGACTCCAGCTCGCGGCGTCCTCGGGCAACCTGACGTCGCCACCGAGCGATCCGTTCACCGTGCTTCCCGGTACGGCGACGCAGCTGGTCTACCGGACGCAGCCGAGCAAGGCGGTGGCCGGCGCGGTGATCACCCCGCCGGTCGAAGTCGAGATCCAGGACCAGTTCGGCAACGTCGTGCCGACGTGGACCACGCCCGTGAGCGTGCAGCTCAGCGACCCGCTGCTGCCGTTGGGCGGCACGCTCACCGTGGACCCGGTGAATGGGGTCGCCACGTTCCGCGATCTCACGGTGGACCTGGTTGGGCTGGGCTACACGCTGGTGGCATCCTCCACTTCCCTGCCTGCCGCCCCGAGCGACCCGTTCGACATAACGCTGCTGCCCTGATCTTTCACCGGCGGGTACCGCTCCCCGCTCCCCGCTCCCCGCTCCCCCTCCGAGTACCGGTGGCCGTTCCCGAGGTACAAGACCAGCAGCACCGCGCTCGCTCCGCTCACGCCGAGCTTGACCCACGCCGGCGCGTCGCTCGCCGACAGGAACCCCTCGATGGTCCCCGCGAGGATCAGCATCAGCGTGGCGGCGCCGAGCATGCGGATGGCGGTGCGCCCCTGCACCACGAGCGCGTCGCGCCGCGTCAGGTCGCCGGGGGCGATGAGGGCGCGCGCGATCACGAGCCCCGCGCCGGCCGCCACGAAGATGGCCGCCAGCTCGAGCACGCCGTGTCCGGCCACGAAGGTCAGCAGCCAGTCGGCCACCCCGTAGGTGGCGAACAGCCCCAGCACCGCGCCGAGGAACAGACCGTTCAGAACCAACACCCACACGGTCCCGATCCCCGCCGTGATCCCGAATGCGAACGCCCCGAACGCGACCTGCACGTTGTTCGCGATGATCCCCGACGCGACGATCGGCAGGAACGGGTCCGGCGTCTCGGCATAGCCGGTCCCTTCCTCCTCCAGCGCGACGCCCCGCTCGGCGCGCGCGATCACGGACTCCGGGAGCAGCTCGTGCGCGGCATCGGGCCGCTCCCGGATCAGGTAGAACCCCGCCACCGCGGGCACCAGGAACAGTGCCAGCGCCACCAGCACCGCCGCCCGCTCCCGCATCACCGCCGCCGGCAGGTCGCGCAGGAGCAGCTCGCCCAGCGACCAGCGCCGCCGGCCCCGGAGACCGTAGATGGCGTTGTGCCCCGTGGCCACCACGCGCTCCAGGTACTCGAGCACCCGGACATCCACGCCGTAGGTGCGGGCGCGGGCCAGATCGGCGGCGATCTCGCGGTAGCGGGTCGCGAATCCCGGGATCTCGGACGCGCCCAGGCTCGCCAGCCCGGTCCGTTCCACCCGGGACGCCAGCCGGCGGAACTCCTCCCACGCCGCCTGCTTGCGGCTCACGAACCGCTCGGCCGCTACCGTGGTCCGGCCGGCGCCGCTGGCGGCGCGGGTGGCGAACCGGCCGCGCCGCTTCTCGAGCTCCGACGCGTACAACTCGACCAGGAACCCTTCGGGGTCCGGATGGCGGCGGGGGAAGCGGGGAGCGAACCGCGCGGCGAGATCCACCGTGAGGCGCTCCCGCCGCTCCGGTGGCAGCGACTCGAGCCGCTCGAGGAACTGGGCCAGGAGCCGGTACTCGTCGTCGCTCAGCTCGGGCGTCCCCGCCTCCACGGGGTCGGCCGCGGCCGCCGCGACTGCGGTCGCGACGGCGAGGCGCGCCTCGCCCGGGC
>JBOHSV010000266.1:0-3077 GCA_050921735.1 Gemmatimonadales bacterium
ACCGCTGCGAGACCGACGTGGTGGAGGTGGCGCTCTCGCCCGCGACGGTGGTGGAGCGCGTCATGCAGGCGGCGGCGGACAAGAGCGGCGACGCCGAGCCGCCGGTCGCCGCGGGGCCGGCGGTGTGGTATGAAGGTTGACGGGCCGACCCTGCTGGAGGGGTTCCGCCGCTACCTGAGCGACCACAACCTCCCGGTCACGCACCAGCGCCTGGCCGTGGCCGAGGTCGTGTTCTTCGCCGGCGACCACGTGTCGGTGGAGGACATCCAGAAGCGGCTCGCCGCCGGCGGCGCCGAGGTGGGCACGGCCACCGTGTACCGAACGCTCGATCTGCTGGTGCGGAGCGGGCTGGTGCGCGAGCACGACTTCGGCGAGCGCTTCAAGCGCTACGAGCCGAACCCGGCGGGGCAGGTGCACGAGCATTGCATCTGCTCGGCGTGCGGCCGCGTCATGGAGTTCTCGAACGACCGGCTGGAGCGGATGATCGCGCTGCTCGCGGAGGAGGTGGCGTTCCGGCCCCACCACCACCGCCTCGAGGTCTACGGACTGTGCCGGGAGTGCCAGCAGGCCAACCCGCTGGCGCGCGCGAGGTGACGGGTTGATCGACTCCCGCTTGTTCATCCCGACCAAGGCCTTTCTCACCAAGGGCGTGGGCCGGCACAAGGAGAAGCTCACGAGCTTCGAGATGGCGCTGCGCGACGCGCATCTCGCCAGCTTCAACCTGGTGCGCGTCAGCTCGATCTTTCCGCCCCACTGCCAGCTGGTGGACCGCGAGGAGGGGCTCAGCATGCTGCGCCCCGGGCAGGTGGTGTTCGCCGTGATCGCGGAGTCGGCCACCAACGAGGCCAGCCGGCTGGTGTCCGCCTCGATCGGCGTGGCGATGCCCGCCGACGCCACCCACCACGGCTACATCTCCGAGCACCACAGCTACGGGCAAAACGAGGCCGTGTCGGGCGAGTACGCCGAGGACCTCGCGGCCTCCATGCTCGCCACCGTGCTGGGCGTGCCGTTCGATCCCGAGCAGGCCTGGGACGAGCGCCGCGAGCAGTGGCTGCTGTCGGGTGACATCGTGCGCACGCTGAACGTGACGTCCGCCGCGGAGTGCGGGGACGACGGGCGCTGGACCACCGTCGTGTCGGCGGTCTGCTTCTGTGGATGACCGGCTCGCCGGGCTTCCGTGGGGCGAGCCGGGCACCTTCCTCGGGCTCCCCGAGGCCGATGCGGCGCTCGACGCCGCCCGGGTGCTCATCCTTCCCGTGCCGTACGAAGCCACGGTGTCGTGGCTGCCGGGCACCCGCTTCGGCCCGCGCGGCATCCTCGAGGCGTCGCGCTACATCGAGCTGTACGACCACGAGCTCGACGCCGAGCCGTATCGGGTGGGCGTCCACACGCTGCCCCCGCTCATGCTCTCGGCCGAGGGACCCGAGCGCGCGACGGCGCAGCTGCGCGAGGCGTTCGACCGCTTGCTCGCGACCGGCAAGCTGGTCATCATGCTGGGCGGCGAGCACTCCATCACGGCGCCGCCCGTCGAGGCGCACGTGGCGCGTCTGGGGCAGCGCCCCCTGTCGGTGCTGCAGCTCGACGCGCACGCCGACCTCCGCGCCGAGTACCACGGCACCCCGTTCTCGCACGCCTGCGTGATGCACCGCGTGCACGAGCGCGTCACGCTCGTGCCCGTGGGCCTCCGCGCCATCACCACCGAAGAAGGCGCGCTGATTCGCGAGAAGCGGATCCCGGCGATCTTCGCCCACGAGCTCCAGGAGGGCGACGCGTGGATCGACCGTGCCCTGGCCGCCCTGGGCCCGGACGTGTACGTCACCATCGACGTGGACTACTTCGACCCCGGTCTGGTGCCCTCGACCGGCACGCCGGAGCCCGGCGGGGGCGCGTGGTATCCCACCCAGCGCCTGCTGGAGCGCGTGTTCCGCGAGCGCCGGGTCGTGGGCGTGGACGTGGTGGAGCTGGCCCCCATTCCGGGCCTGGCCGCGCCCGACTTCCTGGTCGCCAAACTGGTGTACAAGCTCATCGCGTACCATCAGCGGTATGGTGTTCACGCTTCAGAACGCTGACGCCGCGCTGGGCGGCGTCTCGTTCGGCATCGCGTTCGTGGCGGGGTTGCTGAGCTTCCTCTCCCCGTGCGTGCTCCCGCTCATCCCGAGCTACGTCGGATTCCTCACCGGCATGTCGGTGGAGCAGCTCGAGGTGCGCCGGCGAGCGGCCCTGGCGCACGCCCTGTGGTTCGTCGGCGGCTTCGCGTTCATCTTCATGGCCCTGGGCGCCAGCGCGTCGGCCCTGGGCGGCCTGCTGGGCGAGTACCAGGTGTGGCTCGGCCGGGTGGGTGGCGTGCTGGTCATCGGATTCGGGCTCTACCTGCTGGGCGTCCTGCGGCCGGCCTTGCTCTCGCGCGAGCGCCGCTTCCCGATCTCCGAAAAGCCGCTCGGCTACCTCGGCTCGGCGTTCGTGGGCGTCGCGTTCGGGGCCGCGTGGACTCCCTGCGTCGGCCCGATCCTCGGCGCGATCCTCACCCTCGCCGCCGCCCGCGGGACCGTGGGCGACGGCACCGTGCTGCTCGGCGTGTACGCCCTCGGGCTCGCCGTGCCCTTCCTCCTCACCGCCGTCGCCCTGGAGCGCTTCCTCGCCTGGTTCCAGCGGTTCCGCCCCTACATCGTATGGGTGGACCGGATGGCCGGCGCGATCCTGATCGTGCTCGGCATCCTGCTCGTGACAGACCGCTTCACGCTGCTGGCGGGGTACCTCCAGGCGCTCACGCCGGAGTTCCTGAGGAGCCGGTTGTAGGGGAACAACGCCGCGCCGGCACCGTATAATTCCCAGCTTGAAAGCTGGGCTCGGCACGACTCGGCCCTGAAGGGCGCGTCCTTCAGGACACCGCCTCGCCGGGCCCAGGGTTTACCCTGGGGACCCTATCTGGAGCCCGAGCCCTATGTTCGCAATGCGCGCTTCCTCTCCGACCCCATCCCTCACCGTCCTCGCTGCCGTCGCTGCGCTCGTCGCGATGGCCTGCGGCCCGGGCGACCAGGCGGGCGCCGCCGCCGATACCACGGCGCGCGACCTGACGC
>JBOHSV010000267.1:0-2621 GCA_050921735.1 Gemmatimonadales bacterium
GTGCTGCCCCGGGCGGGCGCGTTCTCGCGCAAGCAGGCGGGCCGCGCGGCGGTGCAGCAGGTACTGGCGGCGAACGTGGACGTGGTGCTCGTGATGGCCGCGCTCACCGAGGAGCCCAACCTGCGGCGCCTGGAGCGCTACCTGGCGGTCGCCTGGGACAGCGGTGCGGAGCCCGTCGTGGTGCTCTCCAAGAGCGATCTCGCGCCCGAGGCTGCGGAGGGCCAGCGCGCGGTCGAGGCGGCCGCGCCGGGGGTGCCCGTTCACCGCCTGTCCGCCGTGACCGGCGAGGGGCTCGAGGCGGTCCGCCGGTACGCCGGTCCGGGCCGCACGCTGGCCCTGCTGGGACCGTCGGGGGTGGGCAAGTCCACCCTGGTCAACGTCCTGCTCGGCGCGGAGCGGCAGCCGACGGCGGCCGTGCGCGCCGACGGGAAAGGGCGGCACACCACCACGCGGCGCGAGCTGGTGCCGATGCCGGGGGGCGGGTTCCTGCTGGACACGCCGGGGATGCGCGCGCTCCAGCCGTGGGACGCCGCCGCCGGCCTGGACGAGGCGTTCGCCGACATCGCGGAGGTCGCGCGGGGGTGCCGGTTCCGGGATTGCACGCACGGTGAGGAGCCCGGCTGCGCGGTCATGGCGGCCGTGGCGACCGGCGCGCTCGCCGCCGAGCGGCTGGAGAGCTTCCGCAAGCTCCAGGCCGAGCTGCGGTATCTCGCGACGCAGGTGGACGAGGCCGCCCGACGCGAGCGCAAACGGGAGGGCCGGACGGGCGCCAAGGCCTTGAGGGACCGGCTGCGGGGCAAGTACGATTGACGCATGAAAGCCACCGAGATCCGCCGCGGGCACGTCCTGAAGATCGACGGGCATCCGTGCCGCGTGCTCGAGTTCCAGCACCGCACGCCGGGCAACCTGCGCGCGTTCGTTCAGGTCCGGTTCCGCGACCTCGTGACCGGCAACACGTTCGACCGGCGGATCAGCGCCGCGGAGTTCGTGGACGAGGCCCGGCTCGACACCCGGGAGCTGCAGGTCCTCTACCAGGACGACTCGGGTGTCCATGTGATGGATCAGCACACCTTCGACCAGTACACGCTCGATCGCGACGCGGTGGGGGACGCCATGCCCTGGCTGCAGCCCGAGATGCCGATTCTGGTCGAGTGGCTGGACGGTCGCCCGATCGCGATCGAGCTGCCGTCGGTGGTCGAGCTCCAGGTGGTGGAGACCGCGCCCGTGATGCGCAGCGCGACGAAGACCGCCAGCACCAAGCCCGCCAAGCTGTCCAACGGGGTGACCGTGCAGGTCCCCGAGTTCATCACGGAAGGGGAGAAGGTGCGGGTGGACCCCCGGGAGGGGGTCTATCTCGAGCGGGCCAAGTAGGGGTACCGGAAGCAGCCCACCAGGTGGTCGTTGACCAGCCCCGCCGCCTGCATGTACGCGTAGCAGATGGTCGACCCCACGAACTTGAAGCCGCGCTCCTTGAGCGCCGCGCTTAAGGCGTCCGACTCACGGGTGCGCGGCGGGATCTGCCGCAGGGTCCGGCGCCGGTTCTGGCGGGTCTCGCCGCCCACGAAGCGCCAGATGAAGCGGTCGAAGGACCCCTCCCGCTCCCGCACGTCGAGGAACGCCCGCGCGTTGGCCACCGCGGCCGCGACCTTCAGTCGGTTGCGGATGATCCCGGCGTCCGAGAGGAGCGACCGGATCTTGGGCGCGCGGTAGCGCGCGATCTTTGCGGGGTCGAATCCGTCGAACGCGCGCCGGAAGTGCTCGCGCTTGTTGAGCACGACGGCCCACGACACGCCGGCCTGGAACGCGTCGAGCAGGAGGAACTCGAAGTGCTTCCGGTCGTCGTGCACGGGGACGCCCCACTCGCGGTCGTGGTAGGCGACCATCAGCGCGTTCGATTCGGACCACCCACAGCGCGTCGTCACGGCCCGGACAAGGTACTGCGGACCCCCGAAAACGCGGGAGCCCCGCCGGGGGCGGCCCGGCGGGGCTCGTGGAGCAGGGGAGTCAGGGGTCAGCCTGCGGTATTCCCCCGCGACCCGCCGTCGCGCACGATGATGAGGAAGCGGGAGGGCCGCCAGAAGGCCTCCGAGTCGGTGATCCTCAGGACCTCGGCGCCGGTGATCGTGCCGCCATCGGTGATCGGGGCCTCGAGGTATTCGACGTCCTGCCGCGACGCGACGCGGTACGTCGCCGACGGGTCGGGCAGGGCGATCTCGGTCACCAGGCGCCGGTCGACGGCGGTGAAGTGGCTGGGGTCGAGGTCTCGGGCCGGCTGGAGTGTCTCGCCCTGCTTCCACAGGACGAAGAGGAAGCGGCTGCCGCCCTCCTCGACCACGAGGCCCTTGGCCTTGAGCTCGTCCTTGGTGCCGATGATGTAGTAGACGGTGTTGGCCCGCGCGGCCACCTGCGTGAGCGTGTCGCTCAGCGCGCGCTTCTCGGCCTCGAGGTTGGTGATCTGGTCCTTGAGCGCGTTGATGGTGGCCAGCTGGGTCTCGACGATGCCCTCGAAGTTCTTCGCCGTCTCCTGGAGCGTGGTGCGCAGGCTGTCGGAGATGCCGGTGAGCGACTCGATGCGGGTGCGGCTCTCGGCCAGCCGGTTCTCGACCTCGCCGATGCGGGCC
>JBOHSV010000268.1:0-7909 GCA_050921735.1 Gemmatimonadales bacterium
GCTGGTGGACCGCGCGTGAGAACCGCCGCCCTGCTCGCCGTCCTGGTCACCCTGGCCGCGACTCCCCTGCTCGCGGCCGCCGCCGGCGAGGCCGACGCCGTCGCCGCGGTGGTCCTGGCCCTGGCCATCATCCTGGCGGGCGCCAAGCTCGGCGGCGACCTGGCCGTGCGCATCGGCCAGCCGGCGGTCCTCGGCGAGCTGGTCGTGGGCGTGGTGCTCGGAAACCTGAGTCTCGCCGGCGTCGACTGGTTCGAGACGATCGGGGAGAACACCACGATCGCGATCCTGGCCGAGCTGGGCGTCCTGATCCTGCTGTTCGAGGTGGGCCTCGAGGCCACCGTGCGCGACATGCTCAAGGTGGGCCTGCCCTCCCTGCTCGTCGCCGTGCTCGGCGTCGTCACGCCCTTCGCTCTCGGATGGGGCGCGGGCGTGCTCCTGCTGCCGGACGAGAGCGAGTACGTGCACGCCTTCCTCGGCGCCACGCTCTGCGCCACCAGCGTCGGCATCACCGCGCGCGTGCTTCAGGACCTCGGGAAGGCCCAGTCACGCGAGGCGCGCGTCATCCTCGGCGCCGCGGTGATCGACGACGTGCTCGGGCTCATCATCCTGGCGGTGGTGGCCGGTGTCATCCAGGCGGCGGACCGCGGCGGCACGCTCTCGCTCGGCGCGATCGGCGCCGTGCTGGCCAAGGCGACCGTGTTCCTCGTCGCTGCCCTGGCGCTCGGCGTCGCGTTCTCGGCCCGGCTGTTCCGCCTGGCCTCCCGCCTGCGCGTGCGCGGCGTGCTCCTCGCCACCGCCCTGGTGTTCTGCTTCCTGCTCGCCTACCTCTCGACCCTCGTCGGCCTGGCGCCCATCGTCGGCGCCTACGCCGCCGGCCTGATTCTCGAGGACGTCCACTTCCGCGACTTCGCCCAGCGGGGGGAGCGCCGCCTCGAGGAGCTGATCCAGCCCGTGGGCGCGTTCCTCGTGCCCGTGTTCTTCGTGCTCATGGGGATGCGCGTCCAGCTCACCGCCTTCGGCGAGGGCGAGGTGCTCGGCTTCGCCGCCCTGCTCACGCTCGCCGCCATCGTCGGCAAGCAGGCCTGCTCCCTCGGTGCCGTGGGCGGGGGGCTCGACCGGCTGTCCATCGGCATCGGCATGATCCCACGCGGCGAGGTCGGCCTCATCTTCGCCAGCGTCGGGATGAGCCTCACGTTCGGCGGGGAGCCCGTGGTGAGCGAGGCGATCTACTCGGCGGTCGTGATCATGGTCATCGCGACGACCATGGCGACGCCGCCGGCCCTCAAATGGAGCCTCGCCCGCGGCGAGCGGCGACGGGCGACGAACCCGGGAGGCTGACGCGCCCATGCAGCTCTCGACCAAGATCCTGATCGGTCTGGGCCTCGGCACCCTCGTGGGCCTGGTGGCCAAGCTGGCCGGCCTCACCTGGCTCCAGACCGCCCTGGTGTTCATCGAGCCCCTGGGCACGGCCTTCATCCGCCTCATCACCATGATCGTCATCCCGCTCGTCGTGGCGAGCCTCCTGATCGGGACGGCCTCGCTCGGCGACCTCCGCAAGCTCGGGCGGATGGGAGGCAAGACGATGGGCTACTACCTGGTGACCACCGCCTTGGCGGTCACCATGGGGATCGTGGTCTCGAACCTGATTCGCCCGGGCGCGCGCATCGACCCGGCCACCCGCGACCGGCTCGCCGCCCAGGCCCAGCTCGAGGTGGGCCAGGCACCCGAGGTGGCGCCGCTCACCGTGAAGGATCTGCTCCTCGACGTGATCCCGCGCAACCCGGTCCAGGCGGCGGCGGAGTTCGACCTCCTGCCCCTGATCTTCTTCACGATCGTCTTCGGCGCGGCCGTCAGCCTGCTCGCCACCGAGCGCAAGCGCGCGGTCCTGACGTTCTTCGAGGGCGTCAACGACGCCTGCATCACGGTCATCGGATGGGTCATGCAGCTCGCGCCGTACGCCGTGTTCGTCCTGCTGGCCGCCGTGGTGGCGCGCTTCGGGCTGGACCTGCTGAAGAGCCTCCTCATCTACGCGGCGGCCGTCGTGCTGGGGCTCGCCCTGCACACGTTCGGCACGCTCGCCGTGCTGGTGCGGTTCGCGGCGCGGCTCAACCCCCTCCTGTTCTACCGCCGGATCGCCAACGCGCCGCTCGTGGCGTTCTCCACCTCGTCCTCCAGCGCCACCCTGCCGGTCACGATGCAGACCGCGGAGCAGCAGCTCGGGATCCCCAAGACGGTGTCCAGCTTCGTCCTGCCGCTCGGGGCCACCATCAACATGGACGGGACGGCGCTGTATCAGGCGGTGGCGACCATGTTCATCGCGCAGATCTACGGCGTGTCGCTCGACGTCGGCGCGCAGCTCACCATCGTCCTCACCGCCACGCTCGCCTCCATCGGCGCGGCGGGCGTCCCGAGCGCCGGAATCATCACGCTGATCGTCGTGCTCAACGCGGTCGGGCTGGGCGCGCAGGTCGGCCCCGGCATCGCCCTCATCCTCGGCGTGGACCGGATCCTGGATATGATGCGCACGGCGGTGAACGTGACCGGCGACCTGTCCTGCGCGGCCTTCGTCTCCCGCACCGAGGGCACCGCGCCGCAGCTCGCGCCCGCGTGAGCGGCTAGGGGACCCCCGCGTTGACCGTCCTCGGGTCCCACTCGCTCTCCGTCCGCGCGACGTACGCGGCCGCCGTGAGGTCGCCGGTGACGTTCAGACAGGTGCGCGACATGTCGAGGATCCGGTCCACGCCCAGAATGACCGCAATGGCCTCCGCCGGCACCCCCACCGTGGCCAGCACGACCATGATGAGCGGCAGCGAGCCCCCCGGCACGCCCGCGGCGCCGACGGCCGTGATGACGCTCAGGATCACCACGATCGCCTGCTGGTCGAGCGTGAGCGCGACCCCGAACACCTGCGCGAGGAACAGCACCGTCACCCCCTCGTAGAGCGAGGTGCCGTTCATGTTCATCGTGGCCCCGAGCGGGAGCACGAAGCCGGCGATCTTGGGCGGGATCTTGAGGCCGCGCTCGGCAACCGCGATGTTGGTCGGCAGCGTGGCATTGCTGGAGCTGGTCGAGAACGCCGTCAACACGCTGGTCCACGCCCGCTTCCAGAACACCCGCGGCGACAACCCGCCGAACACCCGCACCAGGATCGACAGTCCCACGGCCCCGTACAGCACCAGACCCGCGAGCACCACCGCGACGTACTTGCCGAGCTGGGCGAGCAGGCCCCAGCCGAAGCGGGACGTCACGACGAAGATCAGCCCGAAAACACCGTAGGGCGCGAGCTTCATGGCGATGTCGATCACCTTGACGATCGCCTCGCCCACCGCGTCCAGCACCCGAAGCATGGGCCTGGCCTTTTCCTCCGGGATGAGCGTGAGCGCCGCGCCGAACACCACGGCGAAGAAAATCACGCCCAGCAGGTCCATCCCGGCCGCCGCCTGCACGGGGTTGCGCGGCACGATGTTCACAAACATGTCCACGCCGAACCGCGTCGTGCCCGCCGCCTGCATCCCCTCGGCCTGCGAGCGGTAGGTGGCCATCAGCTCCTCACGCACCTCGGGCGCGAGCCCGGCGCCGGGCTCGATCAGATTGACGAGCGTGAGCCCGATGACGGCCGAGATCGCGGTGGACATGAGGAAGTAGGCGAGGGTGCGCGCCCCCACCCGCCCCACCCTGCGGATGTCCCCGAGGCCCGCGACGCCGAGCGTAATGGACGCGAACACCAGGGGAATCACGGTCATCAGCAGCAGCCGCAGGAAGATCTGTCCCACCGGCGCGGCGACGTTGTTGCCCAGCCACGTCACCCACGCGGCCCCCGCCGCGAACGTGTTGGCGGCGACGCCCGCGGCGGCCCCGAGCGCGAGGCCGAGCAGGATCTTGGTGTGGAGCTTCACCCGCCGCCGCCCGCCCGCAGGCGGCTCCGGCGGTACCCGTACAGCAGGTAGATCACGAGCCCGACGCCGAGCCACACCAGGAACCGCACCCACGTGACGAGGGGGAGCTGGAACATCAGGAACACGCACGCGCCGATCGCCAGCAGCGGGGTCCAGGGCATCCACGGCGTGCGGAACGGCCGGACCCGCTCGGGCTCCCGGTAGTGCAGCACCAGGACCCCGCCCGCCACGATGGCGAACGCGAACAGCGTCCCGATGTTGGTGAGCTGGACCACCTCGTCGATGTTCGCGAAGGCCGCGAACACGGCGACGAAGACGCCGGTGAGAATCGTCGTCACGTGGGGGGTCCGGAAGCGGGGGTGCACCTTGGCGGCCCAGCGCGGCAGTAGCCCGTCCCGCGCCATCGAGAAGAAGATCCGCGGTTGGCCGAGCTGGAAGACGAGCAGCACGGACGCCATCGCGAACACCGCGCCGAGCGCGATCACGAACCGGGCGAACGACAGCAGGCCGGACGAGCCCGCCGTGACCTCGAGCGCGGTGAGCATCGGTTCCGCCGTGTCGAGCCGCTGCCACGGCGCCATCCCCGTCATCACCAGGGCCACCGCGACGTACAATACGGTGGTGATGACCAGACTCGCGATGATGCCGAACGGCATGTCGGTGGCGGGATTCTTGGTTTCTTCCGCGGCGGTGGAGACGGCGTCGAACCCGATGTAGGCGAAGAAGATGATGGCGGCGGCGCTGGTGATGCCCTTCAGCCCGTTCGGGGCGAATCCGCCGTACGACGTGTAATTCTCCGGCCGAATGAAGAACGCCCCCACCGCGACGAAGAACAGTACGACCCCGACCTTCACGAGCACCATCAGGGAGTTGGTCGCCGCCGACTCGCGGATCCCGTACACCAGCACGATCGTGAGCAGCGCGACGATCGCCACCGCCGGCACGTTCACGATCAGCGGCAGCCCCAGCACCCGCGGCGCCTCCGTGACCGCGGTCGCGAGGTACTGGCTCGTGGGATCGGTCGCGCCGGCGGCCACCGCTTCGAGCGCCTGGTGCGCCGTGCGATAGTCGATCGTCAGCCAGGCGGGGAGCGCGACGCCGAAGTACCCGAGCAGCTCCCGGAAGTGCCCCGCCCAGGAGATCGCCACGGCGATGTTGCCCACGGCGTACTCGATGATCAGGTCCCAGCCGATGATCCAGGCGACCAGCTCGCCCAGCGACGCGTAGGCGTACGTGTACGCCGAGCCCGACACCGGTACCATCGCGGCGAACTCGGCGTAGCACAGCGCGGCGAACCCGCAGGCCGCGGCCGTCAGCAGGAAGGAGAGCACGATGGCCGGACCCGCCCCGATGTGATCGGCGCCGCCCGCGATGGCCGAGCCGGTCGAGGCGAAGATCCCCGCCCCGACCAGGGCCCCGATGCCGAGGGCGGTCAGGTCCCATTTGCCGAGCGCGCGCCGCAGCTGCCCCGCGCCGGCCTGCGATTCGGCCGTGATCTGATCCACGGACTTCCGCGCGAACAGAGCCTTCACGACGCCTCCCGCCTCACACGAACAGGGGTGCCAGGACCAGCGTGACCGTCGCGAGCAGCTTGATCAGCACGTGGAGCGACGGGCCCGCCGTGTCCTTGAACGGGTCGCCCACCGTATCACCCACGACGCCCGCCGCGTGCGCCGCGGAGCCTTTGCCGCCGTACGCACCGGCCTCGATGAACTTCTTGGCGTTGTCCCAGGCGCCGCCCCCGTTGTTGAACAGGGTCGCGAGCAGGATGCCGCTGATCGTGCCGACCATCAGGAGCGCGGCCACGGCCTCCGCGCCCACGTGGAACAGCCGGAACGTCAGCCCCACCGCGATCGGCATGCCCACGGCCAACACGCCGGGCGCCACCATCTCCTTCAGCGCCCCGACCGTGACGATATCCACCGCCCGCCCGTAGTCCGGCTTCGAGGTCCCGGCGAGGATCCCGGGATCGGCCTGGAACTGGCGCCGCACTTCCTGAATCACGCTCACCGCGGCCCGCGTGACGGCACCGATGGCCAGCGCGGAGAACCAGAAGACCAGCATCGCGCCCAGCAGGCCGCCGACGAACACCTCGGGCTTGGCGATGTCCACGGCCGCGAGCGGCGAGCCGAGCAGTCGCACCTCGTCGAGGTAGGCCGAGAACAGCAGGAACGCGGCGAGCGCGGCGGAGCCGATCGCGTATCCCTTGGTGAGCGCCTTGGTCGTGTTGCCGACGGCGTCGAGCCGGTCGGTGCGGCGGCGGATCTCGTCGGGCTGGTGCGACATCTCGATCACCCCGCCCGCGTTGTCGGTGATCGGGCCGAAGGTGTCCATCGCCAGAATGTAGGCCGCCGTGCCCAGCATGCCCATCGTGGCGACGGCGGTCCCGAACAGCCCCGCGTGCGCGAGGCCGCTCGACGCCCCCAGATGATACGACGCGATGATGGCGGCGCCGATGGTGAAGGTGGGCAGGGCCGTGCACTCCAGCGCCACCGCGAACCCCGCGATGATGTTCGTCGCCGGGCCCGTCACCGACGCGGCGGCGATCGATCGCACGGGACGGTAGCGGTGCTCGGTGTAGTACTGCGTGATGTACACGAACGCCACCGACGTCGCGATGCCGATCACGCCGCACAGAAAGAAGTGCCACCAGGCATCCGGCGCCGCCGCGGGGTTGAGCAGCCAGTACGACCCGACCGCGAAACCGGCCGCGGCGAGCCCGGCCGTCATCCAGTAGCCGCGGTTCAGCGCGCGCATCGGGTCGGCCTCCTCCCCCGACCGCACGGCGAGGATCCCCACGATCGAGGCGACGAGACCCAGCGCGCGCACGACCAGCGGGAACAGCATCAGCCCCACGACGGCCGCCGGGCCGAACGCCCGGGGGTTCGCCATGCCCAGCGTCGCCCCCAGGATCATGGCCCCGATGTTCTCGGCCGCCGTCGACTCGAACAGGTCGGCGCCGCGTCCCGCGCAATCGCCCACGTTGTCCCCCACCAGGTCGGCGATCACCGCCGGGTTCCGGGGATCGTCCTCGGGGATGCCGGCTTCCACCTTGCCCACGAGGTCGGCCCCGACGTCCGCCGCCTTGGTGTAGATCCCGCCGCCCAGCTGGGCGAACAGGGCCACGAACGACGCCCCGAACCCGTAGCCGACGATGAGGATGGGGATCTGCGTGGGGGCGAACCGGAGCGCGTCGAGCACGGCGTACAGGCCCCCCACGCCCAGCAGGCTCATCGCCACCACGAACAGGCCGCTCACCGCCCCGCCGCGCAGCGCGATCCGCAGCGCGCGGTCCAGGCTCGTGCGGGCGGCGCTGGCGGTGCGGATGTTCGCGCGCACCGCCACATACATGCCGATCACGCCGGCGACTCCCGAGCACGCCGCGCCGAACAGAAACGAGAGCGTCGTCGTCAGCGCGAGCACGGCGGCGGCGGGTTCGTTGGCGTGGGGCTCGCGGAAGAACGCGTACAGCACGTACAGCAAGGCGGCGCAGACCAGGCTCAGGATGCCGATGGTGCGGTATTGCCGCCGCAGGAACGCGACCGCGCCTTCCTGAATGGCGTCCGACACCCGGCGCATCTCCGGCGTGCCGCGGTCCTGCCTCAGCACCCAACGCGCGAGCAGGCCCGCGACCGCCAGGGCGCCCGCACTCAGCCCCAGCACCAGCCCGATGAGCATGGACGATGATCCTCGTGAGACCCGCTCCGGCGGGTCTGGTTACGGCGTGATGCTGATGGCGATGACGCTGGACACGTGCCGCCCGTCGCGCGTCGTCGCCGGATAGAAGCGGTAGTGCATCATCCGCTCGTGGAACTCCCGGCGGTACTTCGCGTCCTCGATCTCCGGCGTGATCGCCACCCGCGTCACTCCACCGTCCGCCGCCACCCAGAACTGCACGCGGAGCCGCCGGCCGCGCACCGACCCGGGCGGATTCTCCGGCGGCACGATCACGCCCCGAGGATTGGGCGGAAAAATGTAACCGTCCGCCCCGCCCATACCAGGCCCGAAGTCGA
>JBOHSV010000269.1:0-6333 GCA_050921735.1 Gemmatimonadales bacterium
GCGTTTCTCTTCATCCAGGTCGGGAGCGCCAAGCTGTTCGCCTTCCCGGCCGCCGTCATGCCGGACGGCGGCACCGCGCCGCTCCTGTCGCTCGCCGGCATCGCCGGCGCGCTGGAGGTGTTCGGCGGCGGGCTGCTGCTCTCCGGCCTGTTCACCCGGCCGGTGGCGTTCCTGCTCGCCGGCGAGATGGCCGTCGCGTACTTCTACGGCCACGCGCCCCAGGGCTTCTGGCCCGTGCTCAATCAGGGCATGCCGGCGATCCTGTTCTGCTTGCTGTGGCTCTACCTCTCGGCGGCGGGCGCCGGGCCGTGGAGCGTCGACGCATGGCGGCGCGCCGCTTCGGCACGGGGGGCGGCCTAGCGCGGCTCCACTGGACGCCCGCCCTCCACCCAGGCCCTCCAACCGCCGGTGAGCGCCCGAGCCTTGGGCCACCCGGCCTGCTGCAGCGCTCGCGCCACCCGGACGCTTGTGGCTTCGTGGGTTCACGTGCAGTAGCTGGCGAGCCACGCGTCTCGCGGCAGGCCCAGCGCGGACACCGTCTCCACCGCCCGATCGGGCGGGACGCGGATCGCGCCCGCGGCCCTGGTCGGGTCCGTGTCCTGTTTACGCGCGTCCAGAATGACCACCCGCTCCCCCCGGCGGCGCAGGTCATCCAGCTCCTCGAGCGTGATGCGATCGGTCGGGGGCTCGGGCGCGGAGGCGCGCTCCGGCTGCGCCAGAAACACCTGCGAGCCGCCGTGCACCACGATCGAGCATAAGACGACGAGCGCGGTGACGGCGAACAGCCGGTCGCTCCCCGGGACGCCCGCGAAGAACGGTAACAGCACGAGCAGCAGCGAGCTGAGCCCGCGCGGGCCGAACCAGACGACGATCCGCCGGCTCCGGGCGTCGAGCCCCGTGGCCCCGATCAGCGGCAGGAGGATGAGCCCCCGGGCAAACAGCGCCACTCCGGCGAACAGGAGCGTGCGCGCGTCGGCGACGTCGAGCCCGCGCCACAGCGCGTACCCGCCGAGGGCCACGAAGGTGAACAGCAGAGCCATCTCGGCCGTGGCCTGGCCGTAGTCGACGAAGCAGTCGCACAGCTCGATGTCGAGGGTCGCGATGGTGAGGCCCGCCACGAACGCGGCGATGAAGCCACTGCCGTGGACCGCTTCGGCCGCGGCGTACGCGGCCAGCGCGACGCCCAGCGCGTAGAGCGACTCGTAGTCGTGCTGCATGCCGATCCGTTCGCGGACGACGTGCAGTGCCCCGACGGCCCCGACGGCGACGACCACGCCCGCGCCGCCGCCGAGCAGCAACCCCTCGAACCCCGACGCGACCAGCGAGCCCGAGCGCACCGGCTCCGCTCCCGGCCCGGCCAGCAGGCCCATCGCCACCAGGATGATGGGGAGCAGCACGGCGTCGTTCATGCCGCTCTCGATGCGCAGCGCGGTCCGGGCGGCCTCGGGCGTCGCCGGGCTCCGGAGAATCCCTCGCAGGAGCACCGGGTCCGTCGATGCGAGCGCCGCCCCCAGGATCGCGCTCTCCGCGACCGTGAGGTCCAGCAGGACGTAGGCGGCGACGCCGACGACCCCGGCGGTCACGAGCGTGCCGGGGCCCAGAATGATCGCCGCCGTCCGGGCGTAGCGGCGCAGCGCGGTCCAGGACACGCCCACCGCGTCCATGAACAGCACCAGGACGAGGCCGAGCGTGGCGATGACGCGCACCGCCGGCGAATCGAGATCGAGGTCGATGACGCCGAGACCCAACCGCCCGAGCGCGACCCCGAGGGCCAGGAAGATGACGATTTGCGGGAGGCGGCTCCGCTCGACCAGTCCGGAGAGCAGCGCGGCCAGGAGGACGACGGCGCCGACGACGCCCAGCATGCCCGCGGGTGGCCCGACGACGATGGGATCGATCAAGGAGGTGCGGGTCTGCGATGCCCTGGCCCGGATTCGAACCGGGACGCCTTGCGGCACTGCCCCCTCAAGACAGCGTGTCTACCAGTTCCACCACCAGGGCGGGCTCGGAAAACTAGAGGGCGCGTCCGCGCGGGGCAAGCGAGCGGCGTTCAGACTGGCCTATTCCGAAGGCCGAAGCCATTCTTAGGGCCCGTGGAGCTCCTCGTCCCTTTCGGCTTCGGCGCGGCGATCGGCCTCCTGCTCGGCTACCTGTTCGGTCGGCGGGCCGCATCCGCCCTGCCGCCGCGTCCCACCCTCCCCACCCGCCCGCCGCCCCCCGCCGTCGCGATGCGCCGCGTGGCCCTGGACGAAGGCTCGGCCAACGTCCTCAACGCCCTGAACAACCGGCTCGCCGCGATCGGCACCCTGGCCGACCTGCTGCACGGCAGCCCGCTCGATCCGGAGCGCGCCCGCGCGCTCATGATGCTCCACGGCGAAGTGCGCCGGGCGGCGGAAATCACGCAGCACTTCCTCGAGCTGGTGGAGCATCCCGTCGGCGCGGCCGAGCCGAGCGACCTGTCGGTGGTGATCCACGGCGTCCTGTCCGAGCGCGAGGCGACCATCCGGGAGCTCGGCGTCCGGGTGACCCGGGCCATCCCCGAGCGGCTCTCGATGGTCGCCTGCCCCATGGCCCAGCTCACCGAGATGCTCACCAAGCTGCTCGATTTCGCCCTGCGCCGCCTGCGTCAGGCGACGGGGGAGCGCGAGCTGCGGATCGACGTGACCGAAACCGGGCCGTCGCACGTGATCGCGCTGTGGGACAGCGGCGCCCCGCTGTCGGTGGAGGCGGAGCACCGGCTGGTCAGCCCGTTCCGGTTCACGCAGGGTGGCGGCGGCGAGATCGAATTCGCCCTCGCGCGCGCGCTGGCGCAGTCGTCGGGCGGCACCCTGCGCCTGCGGCCCCGGGGAGGCGGCGGCGCCGAGGTGGTCGTGACCCTGCCGCGCAGCGTCCTGGGACCGCCCGCGCCATCCGCGGGGCCGCCGCCGACGCTCCCCAAGCTGCGCATTCTCGTGGTGGACGACGACGCCGTGAACCGGCAGGCCATGGAGCTGCTGCTGCGGCGCGACGGCCACGAGGTGGTGGCGGTGGAGAACGGGCTCGAGGCCATCGAGCGGCTGGGCCCGCGCGAGCGGCCGTTCGACGTCGTGATCACCGACCTCCAGATGCCGCGGCTCGGCGGCCGGGCGCTGTACGAGCAGCTGTTGGAGGAGCGGCCAGACCTGGCCCGCCGGTTCGTGTTCGTGACGGGCGATCAGGCGCGCGCCGAGACCCGGCTGTTCCTCGAACAGTGCGGCCAGCCGTCGGTGCTCAAGCCCTACGACCTGAGCGATCTCATCAAGGCGGTGGGCGAGGTGGCCGTGCGGCAGTAGCCCACCGGTCAGCCGTAGCCCACCCCGGGGTACAGCAGGTTCACGGCGAGCAGGAACAGCGGGTTCCACACGACACCGAACACCTGCCAGGCAACGAGCATCCCGAACCAGCCGAGCATCGGCTGGCTCCACAGGAATTGCTGGTAGCGCGTCGCCGCCTCGGGGCTCAGGAACAGGGGCACCGCGGCGCTGCCATCGAGCGGCGGGACCGGCAGCAGGTTGAGGGCCGCCAGGATCAGGTTCATCGAGAACACCACACCCAGGAGGAACGCGAGGCCGGGCCACAGGCCCGCCGGCTCGCTCCCCGTGATCTGGCCGAAGCGCACGACCTCCGGGGGGTAGAACACGCCGGCGGCCACTCCGCCGCGGATGAGGAGCGCCGCGAGGAGGACGAGCGCCAGGTTCGCGCCCGGTCCGGCGAGCGCCATCCACGCGGCCCGGGTGGGGTGGCGTATGGCCCAGCGCGGATCGTAGGGGGCGCTGGCGAACCCGAACGGCCACCCCGAGATCACCACGGAGATCAGGGGCAGGACCACCATGCCGAACGGCTCGCGGCGGATGTGGGGCCGCGGGTCGAGCGACACCTGGCCGCCGTGGTAGGCCGTGAGGTCGCCGCCGAGCTTGGCGGCCCACGCGTGGGCCGCCTCGTGCAGCACAGTCGAGAACAGGAACACGACGTAGTAGACGAGACCGCTGGCGAGATCCGGCATGACGGCCCCGGAGAATGGAATGCGCCGACCAGGAATCGAACCTGGAACCTACTGATTAAGAGTCAGTTGCTCTGCCAGTTGAGCTATCGGCGCGACGTGCTTGCTCGACGTCTGCGTTTGACGCCTTCGTTAGACGCCTTTCGTGTTTTTCATGCCCCCAAGGGGAATCGAACCCCTGTTCCCACCTTGAAAGAGTGGTGTCCTGGCCGTTAGACGATGGGGGCTCGCCCGGGGAGATAATAGCGGTAACGGGATTCGAACCCGTGTTTCGGCCTTGAGAGGGCCGCGTCCTGGGCCTCTAGACGATACCGCCGCGAGTGGGCAAAAATATCGCCCCGCGCCGCCGACTGACGCAACCCGGCGCGCCGCGACCGCCGTTGACCTCGGCGCGGAGCCGCGTACCCTTAGTCGCGCATGCTCGGCCTCGCCCTGCTGAAAAAGCTCTGGTCCTGGCTCGTCCCCGAGGGAGCCATCCTCCTCGCGGCCGTCGCCGCGCTGGAGCTCGACCGCCTGCGCGAGCCGGTGCAGGCGTTCGCGCAATTCTACCCGTACGTCGTCTTCGGCCTCGGCGTCCTGGTGGCCCTGCGGTTCCAGCGCAGCCGCCTGGTGTTCGCCGTGCTGGTTCTGGCGGCGGCCGAGTGGGTGCTGACGCATCCCCCGGCCGGCCTCGCCGGACGCTTCGTCACCCAAAGCGTCGCGCTCCTCCTGCCGCTCAACCTGGCGGCGATCACGCTGATGACCGAGCGCGGCACGTTCACGCGGATGGGCCTGGTGCGGTTCGCGATCCTGCTGCTCCAGGCGGCGGCCGTCGTGTGGGTGGCCCGGGTCACGCCCGAGCGCGGGGCGGCGCTCGTGGGCTCCGCGGCCCTGCCCCGCGCCTGGTTCGACTGGACCCCCCTGGCCCCGATCCCCTTCCTCGCGTCCCTCGCGGCGCTCGGGCTCACCGGCGCGGGGGTACTGTTCCAGGCGAGCCCCACGAACCGGGGCTTCCTGTGGGCCCTGGTCACCGCATTCCTGGGGCTCAATGCGCCGCGCACAGGCGTGGCCGACACGATCTACCTCGCCACGGCGGGCCTCATCCTGGTGGTGGCGATGATCGAGGCATCGTACCTGATGGCGTACCAGGACGGGCTCACGGGCCTCGCCGCGCGCCGCGCCTTGAACGAGGCGCTCCTGCGCCTGGGCGGGCATTACACGGTCGCGATGGTGGACGTGGACCACTTCAAGCGGCTCAACGACCGCTACGGCCACGACGTGGGCGACCAGGTCCTCCGAATGATCGCGGCCAAGCTCGCGAAGGTCCCGGGGGGCGGCCGGGCGTTCCGCTACGGGGGCGAGGAGTTCGCCCTCCTGTTCAGCGGCAAGACGGTCGAAGAGTGCCTGCCGGAGCTGGACGCGCTGCGGAAGGACATCGAGGACACGAGCTTCACCATTCGCCGCCGGCTCCGACCGCGGCGGAAGCCCGCCGGGCTCCGGGACACCACGAGCACCCGCCAGCGGATCGCGGTGACGGTCAGCATCGGGGCCGCCGAGCCGGACGGACGGAAGAAGACACCGGACCAGGTGGTCCGCGCGGCCGACCAGGCGTTGTATCAGGCGAAGGAAGCGGGGCGGAACCGGGTACGGAGCTGACGCTCACGGCTCGAGATCGCGCGGCCAAAGCCGGGGCCGGCCGCGGATCTCCACCGCGCCGAAGTGCCGCAGGTCGAGCGTGGCGACGGCCTCGGCTCGCAGGCGCTCCGCGATGCTGATCACGACTCCGTCTACCAGACCCAGCCCGAGGGCCCGGTGGCGCGTGCCGAGCGCGTGGGCCCGGATCAGGTCCTCTTCGTCACCCCACTCCACGGCGTAGGCGCCGCTCGCGAGGTCCGCGAGAAACGCCGTCTGCGCCCGGGCGCCAACGTGCTCGACCAGCAGGTAGTCGACCTCCGGCAGGATGGCCCAGGGGAACACCCACCCGTCGGGATCGCGCTCATAGACGGCGCGCAACGCCCGGTGGTGGCGCTCATCGGCGTCCACGAGCGCGATGACCGCGCCCGTGTCGGCGACGATCACCGCTTGCGGCCGAAGCCGCGCAGCAGCTCTTCGGCGCGGGTGCCCAGGTCGTCGCGGCCGCTGTGCCCGGCGCCCAGGCTCTTGGGCCGGGTGCGGGGGGCGTGGCGGCGGGCGTATTCCGCCACGGCCTCACGGACGAGCTGAGCCGTGGTGCGGTTCGTCGCGCGCGCGAGGGCCTTGAGGCGGCGGTAGTCGGCGGCGGTGAGGTACACCGTGGTCTTGGTGGTAGCCATATATGGTACCATACACCATTCGGT
>JBOHSV010000270.1:0-3914 GCA_050921735.1 Gemmatimonadales bacterium
GCCCAGCGTGGCGTCTTCCGGCGGCTCGATCTGGGCGGCGAGCATCCCCGCCGACGCGGGGGACGCAGCTGCGCGGTCCGGACCGGGCTCGAACACCGCCACGTGGAGGCCGCGCCGGGCGGCGGCCCGGGCGCACGCCGCGCCGATCGCGCCCCCGCCGACGACGGCGACGTCTACGGCTGAAACCACCGCGGGCATCTCGGCGTACGTTGGCGTGAACGGCCGAGGAACGGGGAGGGGATCATGTTCCGCAGCATTCTGGGGTTCGCCCTACTGGCAGTGGTGGCGTGGCTCGCGCTCAAGTTCATCTTCGGCGTTCTGGGAACGCTGGTGGGCCTCGCGATGACCGTGCTCTGGCTGGCCGCGCTGGGGTTCTTCTCCTACCTGGCGCTCCGCCTCGTGAGTCCGAGCACGGCCGACCGCATCCGCGACATGATCAAGGGGCGCCCGGCCGACGCCTAGCGGCACCGGAGGCGGCGGCGCTACCGATCCCACGGGAGGAGCTGGCTCGAGTGGGCGTGGATGATGGTCCATGCCCCGGCCCGCTCCTCCAGGACGAACGTGGCCCGTCCTGCCTCGGCCTGCCGCTGCTCGATGTTGATCCACCGGTAGTCCACCAGGGCCCACGCAAACCGTCCGTGCAGGGTGACGCTGGCGGCGGCGACCGTCGTGCGCCCGCGGGAGCCGATTCCCGCGAAGCGCGGCGCCGCCAACCGCACCCGCGCGTTGGCGACCACCAGGGCGTCCGGCGCGTAGAGCGAATCCGCCGCCGCGTCTTGGGCCGCGTCCAGCGCCACGGCGCGCCGCACCAGGGCTTCCACTTGGCCGGTCGTGGCCGTCGCGGGGATGGCGCGCAGCCGCGCTTCGCGCCGGGTGACACACGCCGCGATCACGACCGCGGCGAGCGCGCCGGCCACGATCCGGCTACGCGGCATCGAGCCGGCGCAGGATCCCCCAGCACAGCAGCGGCAGGAGAATCTCGTGGTGGCCGGTGAGCTGGATCCCCCGTCCCCCTCCGAGGGTCGGCCGTTCGACGACGTTGACGCGCGGCCGGTAGTGCCGCTGCATGTCGCAGTCGCACGCGGTGAAATGGGTGGGCCGCCCGCCGTTGAGGTTGCGCGCGATGGTGAGGGCCTTGAGAAAGACTTCGGGCATCATCACGGCGCTCCCGAGATTCAGCACCACGCCACCGTCGTGCAGGTCGGGCAGCGCGCCGGCCAGGCGCCGGAAGTCGCGGTGGCTGGTGGCCCCGAGCGCGGCGCCGTCGGCCGTGGGGTGCTGGTGCGTGATCTCGGCGCCCACGGCCACGTGCACAGTCACCGGCACGCGTAGCTCGCCGCACGCCGCGAGCACCGAGGCGGCGCGCCCCGGCAGCGCCGGCCGCGCGCGGAGATACTCGACCAGCGCTTCCCCGGCCCCCTGGTCCGTCCCGACCCCGCGCGCCAGCGCGGCGTTCATCTCCCGCCCCGTCTCGTCCGCCATGCCGAAGGTGCCGTCGCTCAGGCCCGCCGCCACGTCCTCGCTGGTGCCGCCGTAGGCGGCGAGCTCGAAGTCGTGGATCGCGGCGCTCCCGTTCATGGCGACGTGCGTGACGGCACGCCGGCGCAGGAGTCCGACCAGCAACGGGCCCAGGCCCACCTTGATCACGTGGCCGCCGAGCATCGCGACCACGGCGCGGCGCCCCGCCGCGCGCGCCACCTGATCCGCGACGAACCGGAGGTCGCGGGCGGCGAGGATGTCGGGCAGGGAGTCCCAGAACGCGGCGAAGCTCGCGTCGGCGCCCGGTGGGCGGGCGAGCAGGGTGGGTTCGACTTTGTTGGGGCGTTGGGCGATGGGGACCGTGGTGAGCCGGGAGAAGTCCGCCTCGCGGTACTCGGTCATGGCCGCTCCGGCGTGGCGTACTCCTTGAGCTTGAGCATGACGGTGCCGAACGAGAAGCTCGAGACGATCGCGAGCACGACGCGCCGCTCGTCGTCCGAGATCCACATCCGCGTGTCGGACTTCTCGGCGAAGATGCCGCGACCGTGGGGAATGACCGGCCGGACGACGAGCGCGTCCCACTTCCGGCCCGCGACGCTGACGCGCTCGCGCTTCACCACTCGGATGATCACGGGGTTCCGGTCGGGCCGGAAGTAGCGGTGGTACTCGTACCGCTGGCCCAGCTCGAGGGGTACCGTGCGCACCCAGTAGAGGAACGCCGCGTCGTCCAGCGGCTCGGCCACGGTGGCGGACACGCTGTCCCACCCCTCCTGCCGGTAGTATCCCGAGTCCGGGAAGATTTCGAACCGGCGGAACCGCTTGCGGCCGTTCTCGTCGGTGTCCTGCTCGAACCGCAGCGAGCGGAAGTCCGCCCGGCGCACCCACGAGTGCATCTTCTGCTCGAGGTCGTACCACAGGGCCCCGCCCTCGATGTCGAAGCGCAGGCGGACGCTCTCGACGCCGCGGACCGTGTCGATGGCCGCGACTTCGAGCAGGGCCTGGCCGACGTTGAAGGGTCCGTACTTGGCCTGGTACTGCATCCGCTCGCCGACGGGAAAGGCGAACGGGGTGGGGACCGGGCGCGCCGCGGTCGAGTCGCCGGGGCGGGTCGGGGTCTGCGCGGCGAGCGCGCTCCCGACGAGCGCCAGGGCGGTGGCGACGCCCTTCGCCGCACGAATCAGCGGCCGCGCGCGCCAGGCCGCCGCCAGCTCGTGCCAGGGATTGGCCCGCGACGGCCGGCGACGCAGGTCGTAGCGCGCGGTGGCGTCAATCGTGTCGACGCGCCGGGCGTGCGGCGCGAGGCGCGCCAGCAGCTCGGCGTTGGCGCACCACCCGTCGGTGGTGAGCAGGGGGCGGCCCGGCTCCGGACGCGTCGCCTGCCGCACCACGGACAGCCGCACCGCCAGAAACCCCGAGACCGAGTCCCGCACGCCGGTCACCCGCAGCAAACGGGGCGCCAGGCGCCGCGCCCACCGCACGGCGGCCGGCGCGGCGCCGGTCGCGCGCAACAGCTCACCGACCACCAGGTCGGCGCCGGATTCCACCCGCCGGACCATCTCGTCCATCGCGGCGGGCGAGTGCACGAAGTCGGCGTGCAGGGTGATGGCGGCGTCCCGCCGCGGGCGATCGGTCCGCTGCAGGGCGGTCCGGAGCAGCTCCTCGAGGCTGCGCGCGTACCCCCGCCGCTCGGGGTGCGTCAGCACCGTCATGGGCAGGACGCGCGCGTACGACGCCAGAACCTCTCGCGTCTGGTCGGTCGAGGCGTCGTCACACACCAGCAGCTGGTACTCGCGCTCGAAGGCGGTGAACACCTGGCGCACCTTCCAGAGCACGAGCCCCACGGTGTGCGCTTCGTCGCGGACGGGAACGCAGACGTAGATCATGATCCTGCAATCTAGAGGAGAGAGCGATACACGGCCAAGACGCCGTGCGCCATGGCCGGGGCCGTGAACTGCGGGGGCAGGGGCGCCGAAGACGGGGGATGGGTGATGGCCGAGACCACCTTCCGCCCCAGCGCTTCGTGGTCCCCGACGGGGACGAGCGCGTCCGGCGGCAGGATGTCCGCGATCCCACCGCCCGCGGTGGCCACCGCCGGCTTCCCGAGGGCGAGGGCGTGCAGAATCACGCTGCCCAGCCCTTCCTCGCTGGACGACATCACGAACACATCGGCCTCGCCGATCAGGGCATCTGCCTCCTCCACATACCCCAGGAGGGACACCCGGTCCCCGATCCCGAGCCGGGCGATCTCCGCCTCGAGCGACGCCCGCCGGGGTCCCTCGCCGGCGATGACCCAGTGCAGGTCGGGGTGCAGCGGCCGCGCCGCCGCGGCGGCCCGGATCAGGGTGCGGTGGTCTTTCGGCTCGGCGAGCGCCGCCACGTTGACCGCCAGGGGCGTGCCGGGGGCGAGGCCGAGGCGGCGCCGCACGTCGAGCGGC
>JBOHSV010000271.1:0-1842 GCA_050921735.1 Gemmatimonadales bacterium
GGGGGTGAGGACCTAGCTCACCAGGCTCACCAGCGTCCCCACGGCGAACGACGCGTAAAACAACGCGCAGCAGATCAGCGCCGCCTCGCGCCACACGCTCGGCCGTAATTCTGGCGGCAGCACCTTCCGGTTCACCACCAGCGTGTGCAGGCTCACCAGCACGAAAATGACGCCCGCGGCGTTGGCCCCGATGACGATCAGCACCAGCGGCCGCACCAGCCCCAGCGCGATGCACGCCCACACCGCGAACACGCCGAGCACCGTGAAGTAGACCGCGCGCACGTCCCCCCCGCGCCACCGGCGTACGCCGGCGCTCCCGCTCCACAAGATGTCGGTGATCAGGCGGGGCACGCCCTCCATGTTGCCGAGCTGCGTGGAGAACAGCACCCACACTCCGCACAGCAAGGTGAGGTACCAGAACACCGGCCCCAACGCCGCGGCGATGTTCGACGCCTGGATCCCCGCCACCGCCCAGTCGCCGACCACGGAGCCGATCGGCACGTACTGCAGCGTCAGGGCGCAGGTCAGCGACATGCCGAAGATGGACCCTACGCCGAAAATCCCCCACTGGTCTACGTTGAGAAACCTCCACCAGCCGCGCCAGGCGCCGAGGCTCTCCCGGCTCACGTCGAACACGTTGCCCTGCGCCGGGAGCCCCACCCGATCGCCCAGGGCGCCCGGGATGTAGCCGACGGTCGCCGCCATCCCGAACCCCTTGTCGCGCAGCCAGTGCGTGATGAACACGTTGCTCATCCCACCCAGCCCCGAATACGCCGCGAACGCGCCGACGAGCGGCCAGTCCACGCCCGTCGGGAACGCGCCGAAGCTCGTGAGCCCGCGGCCGAGCCGGGCCCAGTTGGCGCCGGACACGGTGGTGAGGTCCACCAGGAAGAGGAAGGCGAACACGCCGGCCATCATGAGCCACATGGCCCGTTCCAGCGAGCGCTCGATCTTCTTGCCCAGGGTGACGATGAGAAGACACGCACCGAAGGTCGCGTACCCCAGGAGAATCACGAGCCGCGCATCGTCCTGCTGCGGGAGGCGCCCGAGCACCAGCGCGGCCGTCGCGGTGGCGCTGGCGAGGGCCCAGCCGGGCCAGCCGATATGCAGGAAGCACAGCACGCTGTAGGTCCATCCCCAGAAGGCGGGGCCGGGTCGGGTGCGCATGTAGCCGACCACGATCGGCTCCCCGGTGTACAGCGTGTAGCGCGCCATCTCGAGGTTCAGGAACACCTGGAGCAGCACCGCGACGGTCGTGATCCACAGCAGGGCCGGGCCGTACCGCACCACCACCGACGGCCCGAGCAGCCACTCGCCGCTGCCGATGGCGATGCCCAGCGCGATGACGCCCGGTCCCACCGTCGCCAGCACCCGCCGCAGCGTGAACGGCGGCGGGGCGGGGAGCGCCGCCCGCCCCCAGGGGGGGAGTCGCCCGTGGGGGGCGCTCAGGGTTTTCCCTCGGTGGACGTCGCGGCTCGCCATGGCCTCCCCTTACCGGGCCTCGCGTGACTCCGGTCACGCCGTCGCATGGCCGGACGCTCTAGATTGCCCCCCACTTCCGCGATATCTACTGTTTCACTTCGCGCCCGTCGAGGATCTCACCGTGGTCGGAATGCAGTGGGGCCGTCTCCAGGCCGACGTCAACTGCCGCCTCCGCCGTGGGGCATGGTACCGCGTGCTGCGCGTCGCCTCGCTCGAAGCCGTGGTCGATGTGAACCGCAAGCCGCTCCCCGTCCCCCGTTACCTCCTCGAGATCATCTCCAGCCCGCCGCGCCGCTGGACCGTCGTGCCCGCGCCCAAGACGGCGCGGCGGGCGGCCGCGTACCTGGGCCAGGCCTATGC
>JBOHSV010000272.1:0-3349 GCA_050921735.1 Gemmatimonadales bacterium
GCTGCGGTCAGCGGGGTCGCCGCCTCGTGCGCGATCAGACCGGGCTGGGGCGCGAGTTCATCCGTCCCGGGCGCGGCCGCGTGGGGCGCGCCCGCGGCGCGCGAAGGGTCCCCAAACTCGGCGTCCATCGCGCCCAGACCCAGACCGGCCAGCTCCAGCGTGATCCGCTCCCGCGACCGCCGCTCGACGCCGTCCGGCGGGGGCGCGGCCGGCTGGCGCCGCACCGGCGCCACGACCCACCGGTCGTCGCCATCCGTGCGGCACCCCACCCAGCGGCTCCCCTCAATGATCGGGGCCCCCCAGCGCCGCAGCGTGGCGTCGAGGTCGAGGTTGGTCGCGTGGTGCGGCGGACTCGGCAGGCTCGTCACCTCGGGCACCACCTCCGCCCGCTCGGATACGCGCCACAACGTCACGATCCGGCCCGCCAGCGCGACGCTGGCCTGCCGCAAGACTTCCCGGCGACGGTCGAAATCGGTCAACCCAACGCTCCCGCGCGGAGGACGCCCACAATGTGCGCTCTGGCGGCGGCGAAACAATAGGTGGCTTTTGCGACAACGAGGGGCGGGAACGCGACAAACCCGCCCGACGGGGGCTCAGGGCAGAACCCAGACCCCGCCCGCCTGCTTCCCCATGTCCACGCTCGCGACCTTGACGAGCCTCCCGAGGTCGATGACATCCACCGTGCCCGGCTCACCGCCGATCCCCTCCAGCGTGACGAACGCGTAACGGGAATCCGGGCTCACCGCGACGCCGCTCGCCACCTTGCGGGTGCCGGGGATCTCCGCCAGGAGCGTGGCGTCGGCCAGTCGCCAGATCGTCGTGGTCCCGGGGCCCTTTTGGGTCACGACCAGCAGGCGGCCGTCGGGCGTCACGGCGAGGTTGTAGGGCGCCGGGGGCGTCGGCCAGCGGCGCGTCAGGCGCCAGGTCGCGACATCCACTTCGACGATCTCGGCCGAGCGGTTGCAGGCCACGTACACCCTGGCCCCGTCGGCCGCCGGTTGCGCCCAGGTGGGGGAGCAGGCGTTCGACACCGCGTGCGCGCCGCGGCCCTGCCCGGCACCGGTCGCGGGCACACCGCCTTCGTGCCCCGGCGCGACGTTGAACAGCCGGGCGACCGCGAAGCGGCGCGTGTCCACCTCCACCAGCAGATCGTCCATCATGCAGCCGGAATAGTGCTTCGTCCCCTGCGGATTGAGGCGGGACCCGTGCGGCATCCGGCAGGTCGGGGGCCGGGCGACCTCGAGCAGCGTCACGCCGTCCACCACCGACAGCGACGACGGCTGCATCTCGGGGTCTTCGAAGTTGAAGTTGATCACGTACACCAGCGTGCCGCCCGGCCCGATGTCTACGGTGGCCGGGAACATGCCCAGCTCGACCGCGCCGAGCCGCCGGCCGCTCTCGAGGTCGAGCTTTTGGAGCCATCCCGTGGGGCGGCCGTGGGCGAGCGAGACGTACATCGTCTTGCCGTCGGGCGTCGCGACGACCCCGTGGGGACCTTCGGTCTCCGCGGCCCAAAACCCGACGTCGTAGGTGCGGACGACCCGCGCGCCGCAACAGGGGCGGAACTCGATCAAGGCGACTTGATCGTCCGACTCCGCCGTGGCCAGGAGGCGGTAGGAGTGGTCGGGGACGGGAGACGGGGGTGGGAGGACGGGGTCCTTCCCCACCCCGCCCCCGCACGCCGCGAGCGGCACCAGCAGGGCGAGGGCCCGCCGGCTCACGGAATCGGCGCGGCGGGACGCTCCGGCAGCTTCACCGCCCACAACCCCGAGTTGAAGTCGGAGAAGAAGACGTGGCCCTTGTGCGGCTGGGGGCCCCAGGCCATGGGCGCGTTCGCGACCTTGCCGTTGGGGTCGCGCGCCTGGAACCGGGCCAGCTCCCGGCCCTGCTCGTACAGGTTGCCCATCAGCTCCCCCGAGACGTCGACGACGCGCAGCCCCGCGTTGTAGTAGGCGACGTACAGCGTGTCGTTCTCGAGCCAGAAGTTGTGGGGCCCCGCCTCCGGGATCTCGTAGCGGGCCACTTCGACCGGATGCTCGTGATCGGTGAAGTCCACGACGTGGATGTACCCCGCCGCCTCCTCGGGCTCGTCGGGGTCGAGCCCGTACGGGAAAATCTCGTCGCCCACGAAGACGTACCACTTGCTCGTCGACGGCGACCGATACGGGAAGCACGAGTGGGCCGCGCCCAGTGGGTAGGTGTACTGGGCAAACTGCACGGGATTCGTGAGCGAGCCGCCGGCGATCCCGTTCCCCACGTCGATCAGCACCGCGCCGTCCTGCCAGTTGGAGGTGCACGCAATCCCGTCCACCACCCACACGTCGTGGATCCCGTGGCCCGGCGTGTCGAGCTCGAACCAGCTAACGCGCTTCGGGTTGCGCGGGTCCTCGATCGAGATGATGTCGAACCGCCGGCCGGCGTTGATCGCGAACACGTGCCGGTTCCACACGAAGACGTTGTGCACGCCGCCGTACAGGCCGTCGTCGAACCGGGACAGGATCCGCACGTCGCGCGGGTTGGCGCAGTCGAGCACCACGAACCCGTTGCGGCGGTTCGACGCGCCCTCGCGCGTGATGACGCAGAGGCCCCGCTCGGTGTCCAGCTTCACGTCGTTGACGGTCCGGGCGTCCACCTGCACGCTGTCGGTGAGCGCGGGGCTGGCGGGGTCGGTGACGTCCCAGAAATACGCCACGCCGCTCGCGCCCCACGTGCCGGTCACCGCGTAGTCGCGGCCGTCCTTCCCCGTCCACACCCAGAGGTCGGACGTGTGCGCGTGGCGCACGGCGCCCTGCCCCTTGCCTTCGCCCAGCCGCACCGAGCGATGCCGGTGACCGACCGCCACGGTCCGCCGCGCCACGAGCCCGCCCGCGGTCGCGACGACGGTGTAGTCTCCCGCGCGCTGGGCCACGAACCGGCCCTGCCGGTCCACCTGCGCCGGCGCGTCGGGGGCGATGACCGTGTCTTCGACCTGGGCCTTGACCGAGAACGTGATCGGCAGATCGGCCACCGGCTGCCCGGCGGCGTTCCGGGCCACGGCGCGGAACCGCACCACATCGCCCGTGCGGGCGTCGGCCCGGCTCGCCGTGAGCGTGAGGGTGCGGGCGGGGTTGGCGACCACGCGCACCCGCGCCGAGCCCCTCACCCCGCCTCCCGCGGCCGTGAGGGTCGCCGCCCCGGGGCGCAGGGCCGTGACGTCGCCGAAGCGGTCGACCGACAGCACGCGCTCGTCGCTCGAGCGCCAGGTGACCGTCACGTTGTCGCGCTCGGCGCCCGACGCGTCCGTGACGCGGACGCCGTGCCGCACCGTCACGCCGGCGTAGTAGCGCGGGGGGGCGCCGGTGATCTCGAC
>JBOHSV010000273.1:0-4672 GCA_050921735.1 Gemmatimonadales bacterium
TGTGCAGGCCGCTCCAGATCTCGAGCCCGCGCTCGATCGCCGCCGCGAGCCACGCCCGCCACTCGGGCGGCAGGCGGCCGCCCCGGGGCGCGATGCCGATGAGGAGCGCCGTGGCGCCGCGGCGCAGCGCCTCGTCCACGGCCCCGACCACCGGAATGGCCCCGCCGAACCCCAGCACCTGCTGCGCGGTCTTGCCGGCCTGCGAGCGATCCAGCACGGCCACGATCCGGTCCGGGAAGGCGCGGATGCACGCGTTCGCCGTCTTCGACGTCAGCGGATGGAACTGGCCGTCGGCGAGGACGGCGAAGCGGTGCGCGGCGGGGCGCCGCGAGGGCGCCGTCACGGGTGGGCGGGCGTGGGCCGGGGAACCCGATGCTCGGCGGTGGAGCGGAGGACGGCGGGGCGCGGCGCGGCCGGATCGCCATAGATCTCCCCCTGCACGACGTGCCGGACCACGACCAGCGTGAGGGCGAGGATCGGCACCGCGACGACCAGCCCGACGGGGCCGAGCAGCGTGGCCATGATGAGGACGCTCGAGATGGTGAGCACCGGGGGGAGCGCGATCTGCCGCTCCATGATGCGCGGCACCACGAAGTTCGCTTCGAACAGGTGCACCACGATGCCGAGCAGCAACACCAGCACGACCCGCACCGATTCGCCGCTTCCCACCACGAACAGCGCGGGGGAGGATCGTCGAGACCATGGTTCCGAAGAACGGCACCAGCGCCACGAGCCCCGTGAAGATGCCGAACGCCAGCCAGTAGGGGACGCCGAGGAGCCACAACCCGATGGCGGTGAGCACCGCGAGCACGCCCATGGCGAGCAGCTGACCGACGACCCAGGCCCGCAGCGTGGCGCCCGCGTCGGCGAGCACCCGGGCGGCGAGCGTGCGGTGGCGCGGCGCCACGAGCGACAGGATCCCGTCGCGGTACAGGTGCGGATGCTGGGCGAGGTACAGGGCCATGATGAGCACGCTCGCGCCCTCGATGAACAGCTTGCCGCCCGCCGTCACGTAGGGGAACAGCGAGCCGCGCAGGAACCCGGTGGCGTCGCTCACCACGTCGGCCACGAGGCCGGACTGAGGGTTCGCCAGGTCGGTCCGGTCCAGCACCGGATTTTGACTGGCCCACCGGGCCAGGACGCCTTGAATGTCGGCCAGGGTTTCGGGAAGGCCGCGCACCAGCGCCTGGGTCTGGTCGATGACCGGCGGGACGAGCAGCGCGCCGAGCCCCGCGAGCGCGGCCAGCGAGACCACGATGGCCGCCACGAGCCCGATCCACCGCGCGAGGCCGAAGCGGCGCTCCAGGAGGTCGGTGATGGACGACAGGTAGAACGCCAGCAGGACGGCGATGAACACGAGCAGCACGACATCCACGACCCGGACGACGAACCAGATGGCCAGGGCCGCAACGAAGAGCGCCACGAACGTGGCGCCCGACAGCCGAGGGGCGGGCGCGTCTGCGGTCAGCGGGCCCGCTCGGGGTCTTCGTCTTCCAGCAGCTCCGCGTCGGCGGCGCCCTTGGCGAGCCGTTTGGACTCGGCGGGCGAGCCGGCCGGGAGCAGGCCCATCTTCTGTTTCAGCGCGAGCAGCCGGTCGTCGGCGCTCTGCCCCTTCTCCAGCGACTGGAACTGCTTGACGAGCGAGTCGCCGGACAGGTCCTCGTTGACCTCGGCGGCCGCGATCAGCCGGCGCTCCTCCTGCTCGATCTGCTCGGCCATGCGCTCGAAGGTCTCGAACGCGCTCTGATCCGACATCGAGGTCATGGTCTCCTGAATGCGCCGGTGCGCCTCGGCGCGCTTCTGCCGCGCGATCAGGATGGTCTTCTTCCGCTTCGCCTCCTCGATCCGGTCGTTCAACTGGCGCAGCGAGCCCTTGAGCTTGTCGGTCTCCTCGCGGTGCTTGAGCCAGGTATCGTGCAGCTGGACGGCGTGCTGGGCGTGCTCGGTGTGCCGCATCAGCGCCTGTTTGGCCAGGTCGTCGCGCCCCTCCTTGACCGCGAGCATCGCGCGCCCTTCCCAGTCCTCGGCGAGCTTCTTCTCCTGCTCCACCTGCGCCGCGAGGCGCTTCTCATCCGCGATCGCCGACGCCACCTGCTGCTTCGCCTTCGCCAGCTGCCCGCGCATGTCTACGATCAGCTGGGTCAGCATCTTCTCCGGGTTCTCGGCGCGCGAGATCAGGTCGGAGATGTTCGACCGGAGCAGGGTCATGAATCGCTGCCAGATCCCCATGATGATCCTCGATGTGACGGGGCCCTATCGCCCCGTGCCCAACCTCTGCCCGCGCCGCGTCCGCGAGCACGGTTCCGCAATATGTAACCGCCGGGCGCTACTGGCCTCCGTACGCACCGGTCCTCACGGCCGTTTCACCCCGCAACCGCTCACCGTGGCGGAGCGAGCCGCTCGGCCTCGCGCTGCTTCGCCAGGAGCCGCTCCGTAAAATCTACCCGCTCCGCGAGTTCCGCCACCTCGCGGCGCAGCTCGTCCACCGCGGCCAGGACGTCGTCCTGGCGGGGCGGCGGCGCGCCCGAGCGCCCGGCGATGCGGTCGGCAACCGCCTTCCCGATCGGACCCCGCAGGATGGCGGCCGCGGCGATCGCGATGAACAGCACGATCGGCACCGAGAACGGCGAGAAGAACATCGTCAAACTCCCGGCTTGGGCAGAACCTGCTGGCGCTGCTTCGCCAGCAGGCGCTCCGCGAAGTCCAGCCGCTCCTCAAGCTCCGCTACGTGCCGCCGCAGCTCCTCGACTTCAGCGCGCAACTCCGGGTCCGGCCCCGCCCGCCCGGAGAGCCGCTCCCCGATCGCCTTGCCGAGCGGCCCGCGGAAGATGAAAATCGCGGCCATCGACAGGAAGAAGGTGATCGGGATGAGGATTTCCATGCGCCGCTGCTCCCCTGTGCTGCCAAGTTAGAGCGGAGCCCGACAGCCGCTAGTCCGCGACGGCCAGCGCCCGCCGGAGAAACCGGCCGGTGTACGAGGCCGCGACCCGCGCCACGTCCTCCGGCGTCCCGGCCGCGACGACCCGGCCGCCCGCCTCGCCCCCCTCCGGCCCGAGATCGATCACCCAATCGGCCGTCTTCACCACGTCGAGGTTGTGCTCGATGACGACCACGGTGTTGCCCTTGTCCACCAGGCGGTGCAGCACCTCGAGCAGCATCCGGACGTCCTCGAAGTGGAGGCCCGTCGTGGGCTCATCCAGGATGTAGAACGTGCGCCCCGTGTCCCGCTTGGCCAGCTCGGTGGCGAGCTTCACCCGTTGCGCCTCGCCCCCCGACAGCGTCGTGGCGGACTGCCCGAGGTGGATGTACCCGAGCCCTACGTCGTTCAGCAGTTCCAGTTTCGAACGTATGCGCGGCTGGCTGGCGAAGTACTCCAGGGCCTCGGCCACCGACAGGTCCAGCACGTCGGCGATCGACTTTCCCTTATAGCGAACCTCGAGGGTCTCCCGATTGTAGCGGCGGCCCTTGCACACCTCGCACGGCACGTACACGTCGGGGAGGAAGTGCATCTCGACCTTCACGAGCCCGTCGCCCTCGCAGGCCTCGCACCGCCCGCCCTTGACGTTGAACGAGAACCGGCCGGGTCCATAGCCCCGCAGCTTCGATTCGGGGAGTTGGGCGAACAGCTCGCGGATGGGCGTGAACAAGCCCGTATACGTGGCGGGGTTGGACCGCGGCGTCCTGCCGATGGGACTCTGATCGATGTCGATCACCTTGTCGACGTCGTCCAGCCCCTCCAGGCGCTCGTGGGCGCCCGGGACGACGCGGGCCCGGTAGAAATGCCGGGCGAGGGCCCGATACAGGATGTCGGAGACGAGCGTGGACTTCCCCGAGCCGGACACGCCGGTGACCGCGACGAACAGGCCCAGCGGGAATTCGACCGTGAGGTCCTTCAGGTTGTGCTGGCGCGCGCCCCGGACGCGGAGCACGCGCTCCGGGTCGGCCGGGCGGCGGCGCACGGGGAGCGGGATGCGCAGCTCGCCGCGCAGGTAGCGGGCGGTGAGCGATGCCGGATGGGCCAGCACCGTGTCCAGCGGGCCGGCGGCCACGACGCAGCCGCCCTCGCGGCCCGCGCGCGGGCCCAGGTCGATCACGTGGCCCGCCGCGCGGATCGTCTCCTCATCGTGCTCCACCACCAGCACGGTGTTCCCCAGGTCGCGCAGCTCCTTGAGGGTCGCGAGCAGGCGCGCGTTGTCGCGCTGGTGCAGGCCGATCGACGGCTCGTCGAGGATATAGAGGACGCCGACCAGCCGGCTGCCGATCTGGGTTGCGAGCCGGATGCGCTGGGCCTCGCCCCCCGAGAGAGAGTCGGCCGAGCGCCCCAGCGTGAGGTACTCGAGCCCCACATTGGTGAGGAAGCGCAGGCGGTCGGTGACCTCTTTGCAGATGGGGCGCGCGATGTCGGGGGCGAGGCCGGCGCGCCCGTTGCCCCGCAGGGGAATCCGTTCGAAGAACGCGAGGGCGTCGGTCACCGGGAGCGCCACGACGTCGCCGAGACTCCGCCCGGCCACGAGCACCGAGAGGCTCTCCGGCCGCAGGCGCTGCCCGCCGCACGCCGGACACGACTGCTCGACCATGTAGGCCGAGAGCTGTTCCCGCACCGCGTCCGAGGCCGTCTCCCGGTAGCGGCGCTCGACGTGCCGCTGCACCCCCTCCCACCCCGATTCGTACG
>JBOHSV010000274.1:0-3194 GCA_050921735.1 Gemmatimonadales bacterium
GCGTAGTGGCGGTGGCGTTCGACGGCGGCGAGGCCAGCCGGCGCGCGCTCGATCTGGCGGCGCGGTTCGCGAGCGTGGGCGACAGCACCGTGCACCTGATCCACGCCAACGCCGATCCCGCCGCGGGCTCGCGCGTCGTGGGGCAGGCCGAAGCGCGGCTCTCGCTGCAGCAGGTCGCGTTCGTCACGCACGTCGAGGCGGGACGTCCCGGCGCCGTGGCGGCCCGGGTGGCCGCGCGCACCCGGTGCGACGCGCTCTTCGTCGGGGCCCACGTCGCCCGCGATACGCCGCGCCGACCCAGCCCCGTCCTGGTCTCGCACGCGGAGGAGATCTTGCGGCACACCGACATCCCCGTCGTCGTCCAGCCCTGACGTGACGCCCCCCTCCGACGCCGCGGTCCTGGTCCACGCCGACGAGAGCTGCCTGGGCAACGACCGCACGAAGCCGAGTCCCGGGGGCAACGCCGCCCTGGTCGAAGGGCGCGCGGGCGACAGCGTGGCGCGATGGAACTTCTACGAGTGCTCCCCCCAGACCACCAACAACCGGATGGCGCTCGCCGGCGCGATCGCGGTGCTCGAGTGGATCCACCGCCAGTGGACGCGGGCGCGGGTGATCTACGTCTCGGACTCGGAATACCTGGTGAAGGGCATGCGGGAGTGGGTGTCCGGCTGGGTGGCGCGCGGCTGGCGCCGGCGCGGGGGCCCGGTCGAGAACCTCGAGTTGTGGCAGAAGCTCGTCCAGGCGGCCGCCGCCCACGACGTGCGCTGGGAATGGGTCGAGGGTCACGCCGGCCACGCCAAGAACGAGTACGCGGACGCGCTCGCCACCCGCGCCGCCGAGACGCAGACGCGCTCCAACGGGCTCGTCGCCTCCGGCTTCGACGCCTGGCTCGCGCAGCGGCGGGCCCGGGGTCAGTACGCGGGCTACGACCCGGACCGGGAGGTGTATGAGCGTCTTTAAGGACGGTGTGCCGGACAACACCCACCCCCTGAACCTGCTCCCCGACGGCGCGCCGGCCCCGCCCGTCACCCGGATCCCGCTGTACGAGGTGTACATGCGGATGGCGGAGGAGCTGGCCAAGCGCTCCACCTGCGCGCGGCTCCAGGTGGGGACCGTAATCACCGACCAGCGGCTCGAGAACGTGCTCGCCATCGGCTACAACGGGAACGCGCGCGGCCTCCCCAATCGGTGCGATTCGTCGGTGCCCGGGAACTGCGGTTGCATCCACTCGGAGATGAACGCGCTGGTGAAGGCTCCCGGGAACGTGGCCGACAAGGTCGTATTCATCAGCGCGTCGCCCTGCGTGATGTGCGCCAAGCTGATTATCAACTCGGGCGTTACCCACGTGTATTACCGGAAGGCGTACCGCGATCCGTCGGGCATCGAAGTGCTGGCGGCGGGGGGGGTCGTGCCGGTGCCCTATGAGCGCTGGGTCGAGGCCTGGCGGTAGGCCGCGGGCGCGGGCCAGATTGCACCGGTCTCCAACACCGGAGGATCATCGTGACACGTTCGCTACCGCTCGGCGCCGCGCTGCTCCTCGCCGCCGCCCCCGTCACCGCGCAGGTCGCCCTCGACCGGCCGCCCGTGTTGGGCGGCACCTGGGTGCCCGACGCGGGCGTCGTGCGATTCGACTTCCTGCACCGGTTCTGGATCCCCGAAGGCACGTCAAGCCTCCAAAACTCTCCCACGTTCACGTTCGCCGTTGGCCTCCCGTCGCGCCTCGCGCTGGGCGTTCGCTACGCCACCAACGCTCGGGTCATCGGCACCGCGGTCGAGACCGAGCTCTACGCCCGGTGGCAGGTCGTGAAGACGGGCGACGTCACGGTCGCCCTCACGCCGGCGTACAGCGCGGGCGCGCGCAGCGCCGACGGTGAGGTGTCGGTGGACTGGACGCGCGGACGGCTCACGCTCTCGGGCGCGGCGCGCGGGATGAGCCAGGCCTTCGGCGAGGACCGCTCGCGGGGGGCCCTGGCCAGCGGCGCGGTGGTGCGGCTCAACGACTACGTGGCCCTTGGCGGCGACGTCGCCTCGATGGTGAACCCGGACCCCGGCGAGGACCCCGCGTGGAGCGTAGGCTTGCTGTTCGTGATCCCCGGATCACCGCACACCTTCTCCCTCCAGGCGAGCAACGTGACGGTCAACACCATTCAGGGGAGCTCGCGCAGGGGCACGACGTTCACGGACAAGCCGCTGTACGGCTTCGAGTTCACCATCCCGCTGCATCTCCGGCGCTTCGCGCCCTGGTTTGGCGGCGGATCGCGCCCGGCGGCCGCGCCGCCCGCCGCCAACGTCGGGGCCGAAGTCGAGATCGCCTCGCTCCGCTACGGCCGCGACACGGTCTACGTCACCGCCGGCCAGGCCGTCCGCTGGATCAACACCGATCCGGTCGAGCATACGGTGACGTTCGAGCCCGGGGGGCCCGAGAGCTCGCCGCTCCTCGTCGCCCGCGACGTGTTCGTGGCGCGCTTCGAGCGCCCGGGCGTCTACCCGTATCACTGCATCCCCCATCCCTTCATGAAGGCCGTGGTGGTGGTGAGATGAGACGGACGGGGGCGGACGAAGACCGACAGAGGGGGTAGGGTGCCAGACGAGCTGGATCGGCTCTTCGAGTGCCTGGTCGAGACGCTGGCCAAGGAGTCGCGCCTGGCGATCCCGCTGGTGGCGTCCGAGGTGTACGAGCGCCTGGTGCCCTACCGGCTCAATCGGTCGCGACTCAAGGTGGCCACGCACCAAGACTACGAGATGACCGTCCTCCGCCTCCTGGCGGGCGAGCGCGGGTACGTGCGTCTCGAGCCGGAGGACGTCCGGGAGGGAATGCAGCGCGAGGTGACGTCGGCCAACCCCGACCCCGCGTACTTCCGGAACTTTCCCGACGCGCGGGTGATGGTGAGCCGCCGCGCCGCCGAGCAGTTCCTCATGGGGGAGCTGCTGTACGCCCCGCCGGCGCCGGAGCGTGAGGCGGACGCCGAGGCGGCGCCGGACGAGGCGGCCGACGAGCCGGTGGACTACACGTCGGAGAACCCCATCCCGTTCCCGCCGGCGGCGGCGCCGCTGCCGTTCTCGATGGACGGGGCCACGACCAACCAGTGCCCCTACTGCGGCGGCAGCCTGCCGGCGGGCCGCAAGATGAACTTCTGCCCGCACTGCGGCCAGCCGCCCTCGGGCGAGCTGAAATGCCCGGCGTGCGGGAGCGA
>JBOHSV010000275.1:0-3610 GCA_050921735.1 Gemmatimonadales bacterium
TACGTGGACAGCACGGGCCCGCTGGGTCTGGGGCGCCGCCGCGGGCGGACCGCGCTGCCCTGGGCGGCGATGGTCTACCCGCCGCTCGTCACGATGCGGCTCAAGGCCTCCGTGGCCGAGGCGCGGCGGCGCCGAGATGTGGGGATCCACGCCGCGCGGCGGCTGGGCGAGGGGCGGATGTTCGAGTCGCTGCGCGAGTGGGTGCCGGGCGACGACATCCGGCACATCGACTGGAAGGCCACGGCCCGCCGCCGCAAGGTGATCACGCGCCAGTACGAGGCCGAGCGCCGGCAGCAGGTGCTGCTGGCCCTCGATGCCGGCCGGCTGATGACCGCGGAGGTGGCCGGAACGCCGCGCATGGAGTACGCGGTGCAGGCGGCGCTCGAGCTGGCGTACGCCGCGGCGCAGCACGACGACAACGTCGGCGTGATGGTGTTCGCCGACGGCGTGCAGCACTTCGCGGCCCCCCAGCGGGGACGACTGGGGCTGAAGCGGGTGCTGGACATCCTGGCCGTCGCCGAGTCCAGGCTCGTGGAGCCGGACTACCCGGGTGCCTTCCGCTACCTGGCCGCGCGCAGCCGCAAGCGCGCGCTCACCGTTCTGTTCACGGACGTCATCGACCGCTTCGCCTCCGACGCGCTGGTCGCCAACGTCGCCACCCTGCGCCCCCGGCACCTGCCGCTCGCCGTGACGCTGCGGAACCCCGAGCTGGATCAGGTCGCCATGGTGCGGCCCGTGGCCATGCACGACGCGTTCCGCAAAGCGGCCGCCGAGGAGCTGTTGCGCGCGCGGGAGGAGGCCCTGGGACACATGCGTCGCGCGGGCGTCCTGGTCCTCGACGTGCCGCCGGAGCGCGCGGCGCAGGCGGTCGTGACGCAGTATCTCGAGCTCAAGCGCCGGGGGGTGCTGTAAGTCACTGTCTGGCCCGGTGATGCCCGCCATGGTATGTTCGGACACCGAGCCTTGAGGACCGGTCCCGACATGCGCTTCCACCATCGCCTTCTGGCCCTCGCGGCGATCCTCGCCGCCGGGGTCACCTGCTCCTTCCCCACCGACCAGAGCGACCGCGTGTTCGTCACGGTCGTGTCCCTCGACACCAGTATCGTCGTGCAACGGGGCGGTAAGCTCGAGTTGTACGCGCGCATGTATCACGCTGCGGGGACCGACACGATCGAGATCCAGAACGTCCGGTTCGCCTGGACGAGCGACAACGAAGACGTCGCGACGGTAGCGGCCGGCGTCCTCGGGTCGGCCGAGGTGACAGGCGTCAACTCGGGGTTAGTGAACATCAACGCCCGGGCGGTGGCCTTCGAGAATGCGCAGAGCGCGCAGTTCACGGCCCGCGTATCGAATCCCGTGGAGATCGACAGCGTCCGGCCCGTGCAGGTCCGCTGGGGTGATACTGTGACGGTCTACGGAGTCGGCGTGGACTCGATCATCCTCGCGTTCCTCGCGGACGGCTTGCTCATCGACTATCCTGTCCCGGATACCCAGTTCGTCCATCGCGAGCGGGACTCGCTTGGCTTCTCGCGCGCCACGTTCTGGGTCACCCCACCAGCCCGATCGAGCCAGCTTGCCTACATCGGTCCGGGGGTGTTCGGCACCGCGCCTGACTCGACGCGTGTGATCCCGGGCGACCGCTACGAGCCGAACGAGGAAGCCCCCTGGCTGCTCGACCTGACCCTGCCTGCGGCGCTGCCCGCGGTCCCGTTCCTGAATCTCGGGCTCGCGCTCGAGCCGTTTCCCCGCGAGCAGGCCACCGGCGAGGACTGGTACCGGTTCACGCAAGGCGCGACCGGTGATCTGACGTTCATCGTCAACGTGGCTGGCGGCGGCAACTGGCGGGTGCTCTTCGCGGATTCGCTGGAGTACGGCGGCCCCGATGTGTACGCGCTCCCGCCCGCTGGGTGGGCTGTGGGTCCCGGAATTCACGACTGCCGCGGCCAGTTGTTCCGTCCGGCGCAGTTCCCGCGCGACTCCAATGTCATCGCGCTCGCTGGCGTGCCGGCGCGCGGACTGCACGGGTTGATCCGCTACACGCAGTTCGGCGTCTATTCGATGGCGGTGGTGAGCGGCTACGTGTCGAGCGACGCCAAGTTCCCACGCGACGCGCGGGAAGAGGACGACTACTGCGCAGCCGCGGACGCAGCGGGCTCGGTGGCCACGGTGCCGGCCGCCGCGTTCCGCGATACCCTGACGATCGACAACCCCCACGACGTGGATTGGATCCGCTTCACGGTCGGTGGGACGGTCGCGCAGACGGTCCGGTTCCGGACCGCCGCGTTGGCGGCGGCGCAGGCCCAGCACGACATCGATCTCTACGTGCTCACGGTCCCGGGCGGCGGCGCGAGCTCGACGCTGGATCTCGTCGGCCGGGCGGACGTCACGGGCTCGGATGAAGACCTCACCCTTTTGCTGGTGCCTGGGGCGTATTACGCCGTCGTGGTCGACTTCCTCGGCGTCCCCCTCGCCTACTCGGCGTGCATCGGCGCCGCCATCGAGTGCGGTACGGCCTTCCCATCCCCGCCCGCCGCCCGCTCACACCGGGCTGCCAAGCCCAAGGGGACCTTGAGCCCGTGATCGAGTGCGCCCGCTGCCACACCCCGATCCCCGACGCCAGCCGGTTCTGCTCCTCCTGCGGCTTCGACGTCTCGGGTGGCGGCGTGGCCACCTCCGTGGGCGCCCACACCGAGCAGCTCATGGGCCGGCTCCAGGGCGTGGTGCACGGCAAGTACGAGCTCCGCCGCATGCTCGGCAAAGGCGGCATGGCCGCCGTGTTCCTGGCTCACGACCTCACGCTCGAGCGCGAAGTGGCCATCAAGGTCCTGCCGCCCGACATCTCGCAGGACCCCCAGGTGGTCAAGCGCTTCCACCAGGAGGCCAAGACCGCCGCCCGGCTCGACCATCCCAATATCATCCCCATCTACCGGGTCGAGAGCGAGGCCGGCCTCAACTACTTCGTCATGAAGTACATTGCGGGCACGTCGCTCGAGGACGTGCTGGAGAAAAAGCAGCCGCTGGCCGTCGACTACCTGCAGCGCGTCCTGTGGGAGGCCGCGTGCGCCCTGGGGCACGCGCACCAGCGCGGCGTGGTGCACCGCGACATCAAGCCCGCCAACATCATGTTCGACCACGACGGCCGCGTGATGCTCACCGACTTCGGCATCTCGAAGGCCTTCCAGACCGCCAGCGCGCTCACGGGCACGGGGATGATCATCGGGACACCGCATTACATGGCACCCGAGCAGGCGAAGGGCGCGCCGGTGGACGGGCGCGCCGACCAGTACGCGCTCGGCGTCGTAGCCTACCGCATGATCTTGGGGAAGCTGCCGTTCACGGGCGACTCGGTCCATACGATCCTGTACAAGCACATCTTCGAGGAGCCGGCGCGGCCCGCCCGCACCGACGTCCCCGAGCATGTGACGGCCGCCGTCTCCCGCGCGCTCTCCAAGGAGCCGGACCACCGCTTCGCCACCATGGAGGACCTCGCGACCGCCCTGTGGCCCGAGCAGCCGGTCGCCGCCCCGGGGAAGGGTCGCGGGCGGGCCGGCCCCCGGCCGCGCGTCGTTCGCAGCGACGCGCCCACCGAGGTGACCACGGCGCCCACGAC
>JBOHSV010000276.1:0-2391 GCA_050921735.1 Gemmatimonadales bacterium
CCCCGATCAGGCGTTTCCGCCGGGCCTGCAGGCATGCTTCGACACGGCGCTGGCGCGGCCGGCGGCGGTCGCCGCGGCACCCGACCGGACGCGCCGTCTGGCGCCGATCGCGCTCGGCGTCGTGGCCCTGCTGGGCGCGGGGGGCGCCGGCCTGTTCCTGCTCGGCGGCGACAACGACGCGACCGGCGAGCCGGCACCCGGCGACACCACGACGCACGCCGCGAACGTCGGACCGCCCCGACAGCCCCGGGACACGCCGGAGCGCCGCGAGACCGCGACGCGCGCCGGCATCGACGTGACACACGCACGCGCCTTGCTCGACCAGCTCTTCCTCGAGGTGCTCTCGCCGGCCACCGCCGCGCTGGTGCGCGACTCCGCCCTCGCGATCTACCGGGCGCCCGGCCTGGGCCGCGCCGACAGCGCCTACGCCGCCTTCGTCGTGGGGCAGGCGCATTTCAATCTCCGCGGGCCCGGCGGCGAGCTCGACCGCACCGGCGGGTGCGAGTGGATCCGCCGCGCGACGCGACTGGACCCATCGAGCACCGTGTACGCCGGCGTCATGCCGCAGTGCCGGGGTTAGCCATGTTCGGACGCTCCGCGAAGCCCATCCGCGTGACGGTCTACGGCAAGACGGACCGCGGCCGCACGCGCGAGCATAACGAGGATTGCTTCTTGGTCGCGGACCTGACGCGGCGGGCCGCCTCGGCCGATCTCGGCGTGCCGCCAGCGCTGCGCGAGCAGGAGGTGGGTGAACGGGGCTCGCTGCTCATGGTCGCCGACGGCATGGGCGGCGCCGCCGCCGGCGAGCTGGCGAGCGAGATGGCCACCCGCACCATCTACGACCATCTGACCGGCGCGTGGACCGGCGAGCGCGAGGCGACCCCGCAGCGCTTCGCCTACCGCCTGCGGGAGGCCGTCGAGACCGCCAACGCGCAGATCCACACGCACGCCAGGACCCGCCCCGAGCTGCGTGGCATGGGGACGACCACCACCGCGGTCGGGGTGCTGGGCGACCACCTCTATCTCACCCAGGTGGGCGACAGCCGGGCCTACCTGGTCCGGGAAGGGCGGGCGATCCAGCTCACCAAGGATCAGTCGCTGATGCAGCGGCTGGTCGAGGCCGGCGAGCTGACCGAGGAGGAGGCCGCCCGGAGCGAGCGCCGCAACATCATCCTCCAGGCCCTGGGGCCCGACCCCAGGGTCAAGGTCGACCTGACCCACCAGGACCTGCGCCGCGGCGACGTGCTGGTCCTGTGTTCCGACGGCCTGTCGGGGCAGGTGAAGAGCGAGGAGATCGCGCAGGTCGTGGCCACGACGGGCGATCTCGCGGCGGCCTGCGACCGGCTCATCGCGCTCGCCAACCAACGCGGCGGTCCCGACAACATCACCGTCGTGCTCGCCCGCTTCCACGGCGACGGGCTGCGGCCCGCCGACGCGGGCGAGGAGGTGGGCCACCAGGTGTATCCGCTGATCGACACCGAGACCAGCACGGAGCCGGTGCCGGTGTACACCGGCAGCCGGCCGCCGCGCCCCGCGCGCGACAGCCGCGCGCGGGTCGTGGCCCTGGTCGTGCTGGCGGTGGTGCTCGCCCTGGCGTGGTACCTCACGCGGTGAGAGCCCAGTTCACGTTCCTCTCCGGCGCGCGCGCCGGCCACGTCGAAACCTTCCGCAAGGCCTACATCGGGCTCGGCCGCCATCCCCTGTCGGACGTCCGGTGCGACGCGGACCGCGACCTCGACGTCTCGTCGCGCCACGCCGCGATCGTTCACAAGGACGACGGGTTCTACCTTCAGGACCTGGGGAGCCGCAACGGGACGTTCCGCAACGGCCGGCAGATCGCCGCCGAGGTGCGGCTCGCGGACGGCGACGTGATCGGGTTCGGGCGCCACGGGCCGACCGTCGCGTTCCACACGCTGCCGGGGGACGACGAGTCGGACACGGCCGGTGCCGAGGCACTGGCGCGGCCCCGGCGGTCGAGCACGGCGCTGCGCATCGCGCTGGAGGTGGCGCACCAGACCCGGCACCTGCGCCGCACGACCAAGATCCTCATCGCCGCCCTGATCGCGGTGGCGGCGCTGTTCGTCTGGGGGCAGTGGAGCGACGGCCGGGAGCGGCATCGCGAGCTGAGCCGCCTCCAGGCGCGGGCCGACAGCCTGGGGCGCGAGGCGCAGGCGCTGGCCGCCCGCTTCGAGGGCGAGATGCGCGTGCTGCGCGAGGCGGGAGAGACGCTCGGCCTGTCGCGCGAGACGGTCGTGAAGTACCTTCGACGCTTCTGGTAGGGAGGTGCGATGAGCGGGGTGGGAACGGCGGAGCGACCGCTGCGCGTGGCGATCGTCGGGTCGGGGCCCTCGGGTTTCTACGCCGCCCAACACCTGCTCGGCGGACCGGACG
>JBOHSV010000277.1:0-9131 GCA_050921735.1 Gemmatimonadales bacterium
GGCCGGCCCGTCGCCCAGCACCGTGAGCGGCCGGCTGCGGCCGGCACGCCGCAGGCGCACCACCGCGCCAAGCAGCACGTCCAGTCGCTTCTGGGTGGTGAGACGGCCCAGTGTCATGATGCCTCCCCCGCCCCGCCCCCCCCACCCCCCCCGCCCCGCCTGCCCAAGGCGGCCGGTGTCGGCGGGCATGGGACACACGGTGATGCGATGGCGGTCCACCCCGGCGAGGTGCGCGGCCCGGTCCGCCAGAAACGACGAAACCGCCGTGACGGCGCCGGCGCCCCGCAGGACGCGGCGGGCCAGGGTGCGCCCCGGCCCGGAGTACTCGAGCACGGCGACGTCCGTCCCGTGGAGCGTCACCGCGTACGGCGGGCCGCCGAGGCGGCGCAGCAGCCAGGCGCCGAGGCCGCCGGGTACCCACCAGTGGGCGTGCACCAAGTCGGCGGACATGGCCTGCGCCAGCACTGCCGCCCGGCGGGCGAGGCGCAGCACGAGAGAGGCGAAGGCTGCGACCCCAAGGGGGGAGCGCACGGCTTCGGCCATGGTGCCGCGGTAGGCCAGGGTCTCCCAGGATGCCGGCGCGTAGCGGACCCGCTCGACGATGACGCCGTGGCGCAGCTCGCGCCCGCCCCTGCCCTGGTCGGCCGGCGCCACCACGGCCATCGTGTGGCCCCGCCGCGCGAGCGCCAGGACCAGGCGCTCGACGAAGGCCCCCGCCACGTCGCCGTCGAATCGCGGGTAGGCGTGGGTGACGCAGACGATCCGCACGCTCGCCTACGCGGGCTTCACGAATCGGTAGACGATGGACCTGGCCAGCAGAGCGAACATCGGGATCGGCGGGTGCAGGTACGTGCCCCCGGACCCGTCGAGCCGGAACCCGCTCATTTCACCGAGCCGGGTCATCGTCTGGCGCGTCCAGGAGTAGAGATGCCCCTGCCGGTCGGGGATGCGGAACAGATTCCAGAGGATCTCCTTGGGGTGATACGGGTTGGGCACCGAGAGGGTGAGGACGCCGTCCGGCCGGAGGACGCGGTGGATCTCGCGCAGCGTCGTAGAGGGGTTGGGCACGTGCTCCAGCACCTCGATGCAGAACACGTAGTCGAAGGCGGCATCGGCGAACGGGATGCCCTCGGCAATGTCGCGGATCAGGATGTCGGGCGCCGCGAACTCGGGAGTGATGTCCATGCCCTGGTAGCGCACGTCCGGCGGGAGGAAGCCCTTCAGGCCGCCGTCCCGCGCGCCGATGTCGAGCACGGTGGCACCCGAGCTGACGCGCGCGAGTCGCGCCGCTTTGCGGAACCGCATGCGCTCCTCGTCCGGGTTCCGCCAGCCGCGGCGGGCGCGATAGAAGTCGGTAAGCGCGGAGGACGTTGTCAGGGCCTCGGCTCGGATCGTTCGCGGAGGCGGGCCACGTCCTCCCGCACCCCACGCAGCTCCTCGCGCAGCCCCGCCACCATCTCCCCCACGAACCCGAAGCCGAAGAGCGACACGCCGGAGATCACGAGCACCATGATCAAATCGAGCAGCGGCCGGAACCCGATCCCGAACACGAACCGCTGGATGAGGGCGAAGACCCCCACCAGGAACCCGGTGAAGAACAGCACCGCGCCCGAGACGCCGAAAAACAGCATGGGCTTGCGTCCGAAGCGCAGCTGGAACCACACCGACAGCAGGTCCAGCACGCCGACGGGGATGCGCCCGAGCCCGAACTTCGACTTCCCCGCCCGGCGCGGGGCCAGGGGCACCGGCCGCTCGGCCAGGCGGTAGCCGTCGGCGGCCGCGATCACGACCATGAAGCGGTGCCAGTCGGGGCGCGAGGGCACCACGTCCATGACCTCGCGGCGGTACGCTTTCACGGAGTTCAAGTCCGTCACCCGCACACCGAACAGGGCGCGGCACAGGGCGTTGTACACCCAGGACACGAACCGCTTGTCGTACGGGCCCTGCTTCGTGCCGGTCACGATGTCCGCCTCGCCGGCCAGGATCGGATGCACCAGAGCGGGGATGTCGGCCGGGCGGTACTGGAGATCGGCGGGATAGAACACGAGCACGCGGCCGCGCGCCTGGTCGGCGCCGGTGCGCAGCGCGTCGGCGATGCCCCGCCGGGAGCGGTGCGCCACGGCGCGGACGAAGGCGTGGCGGGCCGTCAGCTCGCGCAGCACGTCCGCCGAGCCGTCCACGCTGCCGTCGTCCACGATGACGACCTCGCAGGCGTAGGGGAGCGGCAGCAGGGCCTCGCGCGCCTGCCGCACGAACTCCGCCAGGTTGTCGGCCTCGTCCTTGGCCGGCACCAGCACGCTGACGTCCGGCGCGGTATGGCCGCTGGCCAGGCTCATAGGCGCTTGCGCATGCGGGCGGGGAGAATGTTGAGCTGGTCGCGGTATTTCGCGACCGTGCGCCGCGCGATCTTGACGCCCCGGCCCGCGAAGTGCTCCACGATCTGCTGGTCGGTGAGGGGCCGCGTCGGGTCTTCGTCCGCGACGAGCTTCTCGATCTGCGCCTTGATGGCGCGGGCGCTGGCGTCTTCGCCCGTGGTGGTCTGGAGACCGCTCGAGAAGAAGAACTTGAGGGGCAGGAGGCCGCGCGGCGTCTGCACGTACTTCTCGTTGGTCACCCGGCTCACCGTGCTCTCGTGCATGCTGATTACGTCCGCCACCTCGCGCAGGGTGAGCGGCTTCAAGTACTCGACGCCCTTCTCGAAGAATTCCCGCTGCCGGTCCACGATGAAGTTCATCACCTTGAGCATGGTCTGACGCCGTTGCTCGATCGCCTGAATGATCCACTGGGCGCTGTTCAGCCGCTGGGCGATGAACTCCTTGCTCTCGCTGTCGAACTTCTTGCGGTCGCGGGCCAGCTCCCGGTAGGTGCGCGAGATCCGGAGCCGCGGCAGGCCGGCATCGTTGAGGAACACCAGATAGCGGCTGTCGACCTTCTCGACCACGAGATCGGGGATGATGTAGCTGTCCGTTTCGGGTGCGTAGCGAAGACCGGGCTTGGGGTCGAGCTTCGCCAGCTCGTCGGCGGCGCGCTGGACCTCAGCCGGCTCGAGCCCGAACCGGCGCCCCAGCTCGCTCCAGCGATGGGCGATGAGGTCGTCGAACCCTTCGTGCACCAGGCGGTACACCAGCGCCTCGGTGCGGCCCTGATCGCGCAGCTGCAGCAGGAGGCACTCCCGCAGGTCGCGGGCGCCCACGCCCGGGGGATCGAGCTTGTGGACGATCTGCAGCATCTCCTCCGCTTCGGCGATGGTGTAGGGCGCGACCGGCGCGTCGGCCTCCGACTCGGCGGCGTGCTCCTCCAGGAGCTGATTCGCACCGCGCACGATGTCCTCGAGGGTGGCGCCGAGGTACCCGTCCTCGGCGATGTTGCCCACGAATTCCTCGGCCAACAGCTGCTGCCGCGGCGTGAGGTCGAGCATCCGGAGCTGATCGCGCAGGTGGTCCGCCAGGTCCCGCGCCTCGACCGACACGGGCTCGTAGTCCGACGCCTCGGTCAGGTCGCGCGGCGCCGAGCTGGAAGACGCGCCGTCGTCCAGCAGCAGCTTCTCCCAGTCGGGCTCGTCGTCGCCCTCCTTGTCCTTCTCGGCGGGTTTCTCCTCCACCACATCCGAGGCCGCGACCTCGGTGCCGTCCTCGGCCTCCAGCAGCTCCAGGAACGGATTCGCCAGCAGCTCCTGCTTCAGGTGTTGCTGGAGGTCGAGCAGCGGCATGTACAGGAGATCCATCGCCTGATACAGGCGCGGATTGATCCGCAGCTCCTGCTTGAGCGCCTGATGCTGGTGCAGCCCCGCTTTCATGGCGCTCATGCCGCCGCCGAGAGCCGCGCGCGGAGCCGCGCGGTGAGGGTGGGACCGAGGTACAGATCGGCCACCCGGTCGTCGAACACCAGCTCACGCACGGTGCCCGAGACCTGCACCTGGCCCTCGAACATGATGTACGCGCGGTCCACGATGTCGAGCGTCTGCTCGACGTTGTGGTCGGTGATCAGCACGCCGATGCCGCGATGGCGCAGGCCGGCCACGATGGTCTGGATGTCGTGCACCGCGATGGGGTCCACGCCCGCGAACGGCTCGTCGAGCAGCATGAACTTGGGCTCGGTCACGAGCGCCCGCGTGATCTCGAGCCGCCGGCGCTCGCCGCCCGACAGCTGGTACGCCATCTGCCGCCGCAGGTACTTGATCGCGAGCTCGTCGAGCAGCTCCTCGAGCCGCGCCCGCCGCTCCCGCTCCGACAGCGGCAGGGTTTCCAGGATCGCCAGCACGTTGTCTTCCACCGACAGCTTGCGGAAGATCGACGGCTCCTGCGCCAGGTATCCGATGCCCATGCGGGCCCGGCGGTACATCGGCTCGGGGCTGATGTCCGAGCCGTCGACCACGATCTGCCCGGCGTCGGGGCGGATGAGCCCGGTGATCATGTAGAAGGTCGTGGTCTTCCCCGCCCCGTTCGGGCCCAGCAGCCCCACGATCTCGCCCTGGTCGAGCGCGACGCTGACGTCGTCCACCACGCGGCGCCCGCGATAGCTCTTGACGAGGCCGAGCGCCTCGAGCCGGCTCCCGCCCCGGAGCGCGGGGTGCTCCCCGCTCACGGCCTCCGCCCGGTGCAGGGCCTCCTCCGCGGCCCGGTACAGCCGCGCCACCCCGCGGTCCGCGTCGGCCGTCAGCGCGCGCCACACGTCCCCGGTGAACGCCACCGGCGCCTCGCTCCACAGCGCGCCCGCGGGGCTGATCACCACGCGCAGCCCCGCGAGCCGCGGGATCACGGAGCTGCCGAGGTTGGCGCGGGCTTCGTCCACCGACAGCATCCCCGCGTCCTGCAGGCTGCCCCCCCGGGCGTCGACGCGCAGGCGCAGGAACTCTTCCCGGTACGCCACCGCGAGCTCCGCGAACGTGGCGCGGCCGCCGCCGTCCGCCACCCGCGCCAGGGCGGCCGCGGCGAGCGGGAGCGACGAGTCCCGGGCGGCGATCAGCTCGGCGAGGGGATCGGCGCTCATGGCGGCGGCGGGGGGGATGGGGGCGGGGTCGCCGTCGTGTCGGCCGGCGCCGGGGGGGGTGGCACGCGCTCCAGGTGCACCCCGTCCGCCCGCCCGGCCACGACCACCCGCTCGATCCGATCACCCTGCAGGGTGATCGCGATGCTGGTCCCGCGGGAGTAGTTGATGTCCGGCGAACCCGGCAGGGCGCCGCGCTCGGACAGGTGCGTGAGCGAGCGGGCGGACCCGCGCGCCGTCAGCTGGTGCAGCTCCGACCGGGTGCCGCCGCCCGCGCCACTGTCGGGGACCTGCGCGAAGCGGGCGACGAGCGTGTCGCCCGCGATCCAGTCCACCTCGGCGGCCGCGGTGGTGTCGCGCCGCGAGGTCGACAGCGCGCGGCCGAACGCCCGCAGCTCCGTGAGCACCTCCCCGGGGGTGTCGAGCGCCAGCGAGTCGGCGTCCACGGTATGGCGGCTGGACACGGCCCGGGGGCGCAGCGAGTCGCCCCACGCGAGGGTCTGCTGGAGCTGCCGGTTCTCGAGCGACAGATGGATGGTGTCGGCCGTGAGGCGCCAATCCTCGCCCGTCGCGCGTCCCTCGCTCAGGGCCCGCACCACGCGGACCTCGCTGGAGTCGAGGCCGAGCTCGATGCGTCGGCCCGTGAGGGCATACGGCCGGTCCCCCTTGCCCTCGAGCCGGGGGCGGCCCACCAGCAGGCCGAACCCCGCGGCGTCGTCGAGCATCATCGAATCGGCGCGCGCCGCGAGGTCGCTGCGGTCTACGGTCACCCGGCCGCCGGCCCACATACGGTCGTTGCCCCGCATGCGGACGCGGTCGGCGACGACGATGTAGGGCTCCGACGAGTCGGGGCGCGCGCGATACTCGATGGTGGGGCGGGATGACGCGAACAACTCGGCGGTGTCGCGCACGCCGGCGACGGCCCGGAGGTAGTCGAGGTTGGGGCCGCGCAGCACGGTTCCCGTGCGGCGGTTCACCGCCACCACGTTGCGGTGGGCCTCGAGCCGCTCCTCCTTCACCCAGTAACGCGCCGTCGTCGCGTCGAGGGTCATCAGCGCGTCCGTGATCTGGACCCGGCCAGTGAGATCGGTGCGCTGCGCGCCGCCGTACCAGGCCAGCGAGTCGGTGCGCAGGGTGCTCGCCGTGCCCTCGCAGTGGGCCCACACGCCGCCGCCCGCGAAGTAGTTGTACCGGCCCGGGGCCACCTCCACCTGGCGGCCCAGCCGGCCGATCGAGTCGATCACCAGGCGACACGGGCGCCCGCCGGCCGTGTCGCCCGGCTGCTGGAGCGCGATCAGGACCAGCGCCAGGCGCATCACTGGTTCGGCAGGACGAAGCGGCCGCCCGCGCCCCGGGGGCGGCGAGCGACCACATTGCGGAACGACGGGTCCGACGTGAACCCCTCGCCCTCGATGTGGCGATCGGGCGCATCGAAGACGAACGGCTGATCCGAGCTGACCGAATCCTTGGCCTGGTCGTACCGGATCACCTCGGTGGTGAGCCGGCGGCCGTCCGTGGTGGTGACCACGACGTCACCGCGCCCTTCCATGTCGCCGGAGCGCAGGTGGTAGGTGCCGGTCCGCGACGTGAGCGTCGAGGTCGGCACGCCCTGGGCGTCGTAGAACGTCACGCGGACGCGCCGCAGGTCCGCCACCTGCTGGGTGGAGCTGATGTAGGTCGTGTCGGCCTCGATCTTGGCGCGCACCACGCCGTTCGTGGTCAGCAGGTGGCTCATGCCGACGAGCATCTGGTCGGACTGGTCGGGGGCGTCCTCGATGACGGCGCCGGGCTTGACGCCGTCGCCGCACCCCCACACCGCCACCCCCACAACGACGTCGAACGAAAGCGTCAAACACAACCGTCGAACGGAACCGTGGAACGCCGACGCCGTCGTTCGACGCCTCCGTTCGACGCCTGTGTTAGACGCCTTTCTCACGTTCATACCGCCCCCGCCCGCATGAGATCGTGCAGGTGCACCATCCCCACCACCTTGCGGCCGCCGTCGAGCACCGGCAGGGCCATGATGCCGTACTGCTCCATCCGCGCCACGGCGGCGCCCGCCAGCTCGTCCGGCGCGGCCGTCTTCGGGGTGGGGGTCATCACGTCGCCCACCGGCACCTGGAGGAAGTCGTCCGTCCGCTCCATGAGCCGCGTCAGGTCGCCGGCCGTGACCACGCCGGCGAGGCCGCCGGCCCCGTCCACGACCGCCACGGTGCCCCGTTTTTCGGCCAGCAGGACGACACACTCGCGCATCGGGCGGTCGGCGGTGAGGGTGGGAACGTCGTGCGCGACCATCACGTCCCCGACCCGCAACAACAGCTTCCGGCCCAGCGCGCCGCCGGGGTGCAGCGCGGCGAATTCCTCGCGCCCGAAGCCCTTCACCTCGAGCAGGGTGACGGCGAGGGCGTCGCCCAGCGCGAGCGCCGCCGTGGTGCTCGCCGTGGGGGCGAGCGTCTCGGGGCACGCTTCCTCGGCCACGCCGGCGTCGAGCACGACGGTGGCATGGCGCCCGAGCATCGACTGCGGATCGCCGGTGACGGCGATGAGCGGGACGGCCAGGCGCTTCAGTTGCTCGACGAGCCCGAACAGCTCCTCGGACGAGCCGCTCTTCGACAGCAGGATGGCCACATCGTCGCGCCCCACGATGCCGAGATCGCCGTGCAGCGAATCCACGGGATGGAGAAACGACGCCGGGGTGCCCGTGGAGGTGAAGGTGGCCGCGATCTTCCGCGCGATGAGGCCCGACTTCCCCACCCCGGAGACGATGACGCGCCCGCGGGCCGCCGCGAGGAGGCGCACGGCGGCCGCGAACGGCTCGCCCAGCCGGGCGGCGATGCCGCGGATCGCGTCGGCCTCGAGGCCGAGGACGCGGCGGCCGCGGTCAATGAGATCGGCTGGAGGCGTGCGCGGCATCGCCACGCTCCTGCAGGTAACGTTCGAGCAACGCGTCCCACTCGCCGCGCGCGCGGAGCAACAGCTCGGCCACCTCGCGGACGGCCGCGTGGCCCCCGCGCGCACCGGTCACGACGCGCGCCGCCGCCTTGATCTCGGGCACCGCGTTGGCGACGGCGATCGGGACCGCCACGCGCCGCAGCAGCGGCAGGTCGGGAAGATCGTCGCCCACGAACGCGCACGCGTCCCAGCCGACCCCGCGCTGCGCCAGCAGCGTCTCGAAGGCGGGCAGCTTCCGCTTGTCCTGCACGACCGCGTCCACCTTGAGCTCGCGGGCCCGCAGGTCCGTGGCGTCGGAGCGTCGCGCGCTCACGACGACCACCGCGAGACCCGCCTGGCGCAAGAACTTGATCCCCAGCCCATCCTGGATGTCGAAGCGCTTGAGCTCGACCGGACGATTGTCCAGTTGGCCGACATAGATACCGCCGTCGGTCAGCACCCCGTCCACGTCCAGCCCCACGAGCCGGATGCGGCGCGCCAGCGTCGGATCAAGCACGGACGGCCTCCCGGGCGCGGTGCCAGACGTCGAGCGCGGTCTGCACCACGCCGGCCAGCTGGTCGAGCGGCACCATGGTGGGCCCGTCCGACGGCGCGCGGTCGGGGTCCGGGTGCGTCTCCAGGAAGAACCCGTCGGCGCCGGCGGCGGCGGCGGCGTAGAGCAGCGGCGGGATGCACTCGCGCAGGCCCCCGCTCGCGCCGTCGCTCCCCTGCCCGGGCTGCTGCACCGCGTGCGTGGCGTCGTAGATCACGGGACAGCCGCAGGCGGCGCGCAGGCGGCCGAAGCTGCGCATGTCCACCACCAGATCGCCGTAGCCGAAGAACGTGCCGCGCTCGGTGACCGCCACCTCGGGCGCGCCGCCGGCGCGGACCTTTTCAACCGCGCCGCGCATGCCGTCGGGCGCCATCCACTGCCCCTTCTTCACGTTCACCGCCCGGCCCGCCTGCCCGGCCGCGACCAGGAGATCGGTCTGGCGGCAGAGGAACGCCGGAATCTGGAGAATGTCCGCGACCTCGGCGGCGGGCGTGACCTGGCCCGTCTCGTGGACGTCGGTGAGCACGGGGAGCCCCGTCTCGCGCCGGACGGTCTCGAGGGCGCGCAGCCCGGCGTCGAGACCCGGCCCGCGCGCAGCCTCGAGGCGCGAGCGATTGGCCTTGTCGTAGGAGGCCTTGTAGATGACGGGGAGGCCCAGGTG
>JBOHSV010000278.1:0-21058 GCA_050921735.1 Gemmatimonadales bacterium
GGCGCGCCCAGCTCGACCATCTTCCGCGCGACGTGCACCTCCCCCACGGGCGTGCGCACGACTTCGGCGCCACACTCGCGGGCCGCGTCTTCGACGACGAGGGAGGTGGAGAGATTGCAGACGACGATCGCGCGGCGCGCCGTCGGACCGCCCAGCACGGCTCTCACCGCAAACGCCAGCGTGTAGTCCTCCCCGATGGGCCGCCCCCGCTCGTCCACGATCGCCAGGCGGTCGGCGTCCGGGTCCACGGCGAGCCCCACGTGCGCCCGGGCACTGCGCACCAGCGCGCCCAGGCGCCCGAGGTGCTCCGGGACGGGCTCGGGGGGCCGGGGGAAGCGGCCGTCCGGCTGGAGGTTGATCGCGGCCACGCGGCACCGCAACCGCCGCAGCAGCTCGGGCAGCGCGACGCCGCCCGCCCCGCGCACCGTGTCGAGCGCCACCCGGAAGCGGCGCCGGCGTACCCGCGCCGCGCTCACCGCCGGGAGGCGGAGCAGCGCATCGAGATGCCGCCGCACCGCGTCCCCGTCCTCGCGCACGGCGCCGATCGCCCCGGCCTCCGCCCGCGGGAGTTTCCCGTCGCCGGCCAGCTCGGCCAGGCGCTCGCCCGCCCCGGCGTCGAGAAAGATACCGTCCGGGCCCACGAACTTGAGCGCGTTCCACTCGATCGGGTTGTGGCTCGCGGTGACCACGATGCCGCCCGCGGCGCGGTGGTGCTCCACGGCCAGCTGGGCGGTCGGTGTGGGCACGACCCCGAGATCGATCACGTCGCACCCCACCGACTGGAGACCGGCCATCGCCGCGGCGGCGAACATGGGGCCGGAGGTCCGGGAGTCGCGGGCGAGGATCACTACGGGACGGCGTTGCACGTTACCCGTTACCCGTTGCACGTTTTTCGCTTCCCGTTTCCCGCTTCCCGCCCACACCCCGAACGCCGCCGCGTACCGTGCCACCAGCTCCGGCGTGAGATCCGTGCCGACGATCCCCCGCACGCCGGACACGCCCACCATCAGCGTGCCGCTCAGACGCGCCCCCCCCCGACCCCTTCCTCCGCGCGCGCCCGGAGCTTCAGGGGACGGTACTCGGGCGTCGGGATCGGCAGCGTCACGACCTCGGAGAACGCCCGCAGAAACGCCTCGACGGCCTCGGAGTCGAACTGCACCCCCTTGCCGTCGCGCAGCTCCTGGAGCGCCCGCTCCACGCCCAGCGAGGGGCGGTACGGCCGGACGCTGGTCATGGCGTCGAACGCGTCGGCCACCGCGACGATGCGCGCCGGGACGGGGATCGCGTCTCCTTTGAGGCCGTCGGGCAGGCCGCCGCCGTCGATGCGCTCGTGGTGCGAGCGCACGACCGCGATCTCGATGGACTTGTCGCGGAACATGGGCCCGAGGATGCGGGCCCCGATCACCGGGTGCTCCATGATGTGCCGGTACTCCGCCTCGGTCAGCTCGCCCGCCTTGTGCAGCACCTCCTCGCTCACGCCGATCTTGCCGATGTCGTGCAGGTGCGCGCCGAGCGCGATCGCGTCCACTTCGTCGCCGGTGACGGCCAGCTCGCGGGCCACGCCCACGGCGTACTCCGCCACGCGCAGGGAGTGGCCGCGCAGGTAGGCGTCCTTCGCCTCCAGCGCGTGCACCAGGGCCTGCGCGCTGCCGAGGAACAGATCTTCGATCTTGCGCGCCTGCGCCTGGACCCGCTCCTCGAGGTGCAGCTGGTAGTTCTTGTTTTCGATGATCAGGCGCCGCTTGTCCAGCGCCTGCTGGACGCGGGCGCGCACCTCGTCGAGGTGGAACGGCTTCGCGACGTAGTCCAGGGCCCCGAGCTGGAGGCAGGCGACCGCGCTCTCGACTTCGGCCACGGCCGTGACCACCACGACGCCCGTCTCCGGCCAGCGTTTCGTGACCTCACGCAGGAGGCCTACGCCGTCCATCTGGGGCATGCGGAGATCGGACACCACCAGGGGGAACGACTCCTGCTCGAGCACGGCCACGGCCTCGACGCCGGATCCGGCTTCCTTGCAGGCGAACCCCTCGCCTTCGAGCAGGCGCACGAGCACGCGGCGCAGCCGTGGCTCGTCGTCCACGATGAGCACTTTTTTCACTTCGCCGGGCAACATGCGGCCAAAGGTACGAGTCGCTTGCTCGGCGCGGAAGCGCCCTGTACGTTCCGGGCCATGACCAGGGCCTTCGACGCGGATCAGACCAGCCGGCTGGGCACCCGGGCGGTGCACGCCGGCCAGGTGCCCGATCCCCTGGCCGGCGCGGTGATGCCCCCGATCTACCAGACCTCCACGTACGTGCAGGACGGGCTGGGCCGCCACAAGGGGTACGAATACGCGCGCACGCGGAACCCCACGCGCGAGGCGCTGGAGCGCAACGTGGCCGCGCTCGAGGGCGGCCGGCACGGGTTCGCCTTCGCCTCCGGCCTGGCCGCGCTGGACGCCGCCATGAAGCTCCTCTCGGCCGGCGACCACGTGGTGAGCGGCGAGAACGTCTACGGCGGCACGCATCGCCAGATGACGCACATCTGGGCCCGGCTCGGGCTGACGTTCACGTTCGTGGACGGCGGGGACACGGCCGCGGTCGCCGCCGCCGTCACCCCCCGCACGCGCATGGTCTACGCCGAGAGCCCCACGAACCCGATGCTGCGGCTGTGCGACCTCGCCGCGACCGGCGAGATCGCGCGGCGCGCCAACGCCCTGTTCGTGGTGGACAACACCTTCGCCACACCGGTGTTTCAGCGGCCGCTCGAGCTGGGGGCCGATGTCGTCCTGCATTCCACCACCAAGTATCTCAACGGGCACAGCGACATGGTGGGCGGCATGCTGGTGCTGAACGACGACGCGCTGGCGGAGCGGATCGGGTTCGTCCAGAACTCGTCGGGCGCCGTCCCCGGTCCGTTCGACTGCTGGCTGTGCCTGCGCGGCATCCGCACCCTGGCGCTGCGCATGCGCCAGCACGACGCGGGCGGCCGGCGCCTGGCGGAGTGGCTGGCGCGCCATCCGCGGGTGCGGCAGGTGTACTACCCCGGGCTCCCGTCGCACCCCCAGCACGAGCTGGCGTGCCGGCAGATGCAGGGCTTCGGCGGCATGATCGCGATCGAGCTGGGCGACGCGGCGTACGCGCGGCGGGTGGTGGAGCGCACCAAGCTGTTCTCGCTGGCGGAGTCGCTGGGCGGCGTGGAGAGCCTGATCGGGCACCCCGCGAGCATGACCCACGCGAGCGTCCCGCCCGACATGCGGCGCCGCATGGGGCTCAGCGACAGCCTGGTGCGGCTGTCGGTGGGGATCGAGGACGCCGAGGACCTGATCGCGGACCTGGAGCAGGCGCTGGCGGATGATTGACTTGCGGATCCCCGGGCCGCCGGCCCGGGGTCGACCCTCCCGCGAAACCCCGGGCGGCACGCGTCGTTGTATGAGATGCACCCGAGAGGAGCTGGTATGACCGAGCCGACCAACGCCGTCGCCGAGCGCCCGCGCCAGGTCCTGAAGGACATCGCGCCGGTGGCGTGGGAGCACCCCGCCGACCGCGCCGCCCTCCAGGCGCTGCGCGCCGTGCCGGGGTTCGACGAGCTGCTGAAGAAGATCTACGGGTTCTTCGGGGAGCGCGGCATCCGCATCCTGTTCCAGGCCGACGCCGTGCGCGTGGGCCCGACGCAGTTCCCCACGCTGAACGCGCTCTACACCGAGGTGCTCACCACCCTCGACTGGCCGGAGCGGCCGGAGCTGTTCGTGTCGCAGACGCCGTTCGCGAACGCCGGCGCGTTCGGCATGGATCGGCCGTTCATCGTGATCAATTCGGGGGCGCGCGCGATCCTGGACGAGGACGAGATGCGGGCCCTGCTCGGCCACGAGCTGGGACACGTCATGAGCGGGCACGCGCTGTACCGCACCATGCTCTGGATCCTGCTCAACGTGAGCCTCGCGGCCCTCCCGTTCTTCGCCGGCATCGCCATTCTCCCCATCCAGCTCGCGCTGCTCGAATGGTACCGCAAGAGCGAGCTGTCCAGCGACCGGGCCGGCCTCCTGGCCACGCAGGATGCGGTCGCGTCGCTCCGCATGCACCTCAAGTTCGCCGGCGGGGGCGACCTCAAGGAAATGGACCTCGACACCTTCCTCGTCCAGGCCAAGGAGTTCGAGGATACGGGTGGCGCGATCGACCGGATCTTCAAGATCCTGGGGGTCCTCGGGCGCACCCACCCGTTCAACACCGTGCGCGCCGCGGAGCTGCAGCGCTGGATCGAGGCCGGCCACTACGACCGGATCGTCCGCGGGGAGTACACCAAGCGGGGCCCGGAAACCGAGCGGCGGCCCATCGACCAGGACATCGACGAGACGCGCGACTACTATATGAAGGAAGCGAAGGCCGTCGTGGACGACGTCGTGGACACGGCGAAGCGCGCGGCTCGCGCCTTCTCGGACGCGCTCAAGCCGAAGAAGTGAGAATCCTGGTCGTGGGCGGGGGGGGCCGCGAGCACGCGCTCTCCTGGGCGCTGCATCGCGACCTCCCCCACGCGACCCTGTTCGCCGCTCCCGGCAACCCCGGCACCGCCCTCCTCGGCACCAATCTCCCGATCGACGTCGCCCGGCCCGACGCCGTCCCCGAGGCGGCGCGCGCGCACAACATCGATCTGGTCGTCATCGGCCCGGAGGCGCCGCTCGCCGCCGGACTCGCCGACGGCCTGCGCGCCGGCGGGCACCGCGTGTTCGGACCCTCGCGCGCCTCCGCCCGCATCGAGTCGTCCAAGGCGTTCGCCAAGGACGTCATGGCGAAGGCCGGCGTCCCGACGGCCGGGAGTCGGGCGTTCACCGAGCTCGACCCCGCGTTGCGATACGTCGCCGCCCACCCGGAGCCGCTGGTGGTGAAGGCGTCGGGCCTGGCGGCGGGCAAGGGCGTGCTCGTGTGCCCGACGCGCGACGACGCCCGCGCGGCGCTGCGGGCGATGCTCGCCGAGGGGCGGTTCGGCGACGCCGGGCGCGAGGTGCTGGTCGAGGAGTTCCTCGAGGGTGAGGAGCTGTCCGTACTCGCGCTCACCGACGGCGAGCGGATGGTCGTGCTGCCGGCGGCGCAGGACCACAAGCGGATCGGCGAAGGTGACACCGGCCCGAATACCGGGGGCATGGGCGCGTACTGTCCCGTCTCGCTCTGGACTCCGGCGCTCCTCGAGCGCGTGCGCCGTGAGGTGCTGCGACCGACGCTGCGAGAGTTAGCCGCGCGCGGGGCGCCGTACGCGGGGGTGCTCTACGCCGGGCTCATGATCGCCCCGGACGGCACGCCCTACGTGCTCGAGTTCAATTGCCGGTTCGGCGACCCGGAGGCCCAGGCGGTCCTGCCGGTCCTGCCCGGGGGCCTGGCGGGCCATCTGATGGGTATCGCCGACGGCTCCTGGCGGCCCTCCGAGGACGCCATCCCCGCGGCGCGCTGTGCCGTGACCACCGTGCTGGCGGCCCCCGGCTACCCCGACCGGCCGGAGGTCGGGGCCGCCATCGATCTGCCGGCGGACCCGGGGCCGGACGTGCTGGTGTTCCACGCCGGGACCTACCGCGACCCCGACGGCGAGCTGCGGGTGCACGGGGGCCGGGTGCTGAGCGTCACGGGGCTGGGCACGTCGATCCCCGAGGCCGCGACGCGGAGCCGGGCCGCGGGCGAGCGCGTGCGGTTCCAGGGGAAACAGGTCCGTTCAGACATCGGGTGGCGGGAGATCCGGCGTGCCGGAGCTGCCTGAAGTCGAGACGATCGTGCGCGAGCTGGCCCCGCGACTCGAGGGTCACCGGATCGAGCGCGTGGAGCTACGGAAGCGCGACGTGTTGCGCAGGGTGTCCCGCGACCGCCTGGTCCGAGCCCTGGTACACAACAGCTTCGTCGAGGTGCATCGCCGGGCCAAGCACGCGGTGTTTCGTCTCGCCTCCGGACACCGGCTGGTGATCCAGCCACGCATGACCGGCTCGCTCATCGTGTACGACCGGGCGCTGGAGCCCGACGAGAAGCGCTACGCGGTGCTGCTGTGCGCGCTCGAGAACCAGGCGCTGTTCGTGTACCACGACGTTCGGCGGCTGGGTACCGTGTGGCTGCTGGACGAGCGTCAGTGGGCCCGGTATACGGGGCGGATCGGGCCCGAGCCGCTGGACGAGACGTTCACGCCGTTCGTCCTGGCCGAGCGGCTGCGGGGCACGCGCCAGGCGATCAAGAAGGCGATCATGGACCAGAAGCGCGTCGCCGGTGTCGGGAACATCTACGCGAACGAGATTCTGTTCGAGGCGGGGCTGCGCCCATCCCGCCGCACCTCCCGGCTCAGCCTGGCGCAGCTGGCCCGGCTCCATACGGCGATGCGCAGCGTGCTCGAGCGGGCGATCGGGTCCAACGGGACGACGGTGCGGGACTATCGCACCGGCACAGGCGAGCCGGGGCGCTTCCAGCTCGAGCTGAAGGTGTACGGCCGGGGAGGGGAGCCGTGCCTCGTGTGCGGCCGCCGGCTCACGGCGACGCACGCGATCGATCGTCGAGCCACGGTGTTTTGCCCCCGCTGCCAGCGCTGAGGAGGCCGCCACCATGCCGATGCCCGAGCCGTCCGCCCGCGACCTGCGCCGCGTCGTGATCGCCGCCGCGGTGGGCAACGTCATCGAGTGGTACGACTTCTACATCTTCGGCAGCCTGGCGGCGATCCTGTCGGTCCAGTTCTTCGAGCGGAGCAACCCGGTGGCGGCGCTGCTCAGCACGGTGGCGCTGTTCTCGATCGGGTTCCTGATCCGGCCGCTCGGGGCGTTCGTGTTCGGCCGGATCGGGGATCTCGTGGGCCGGAAGTACACCTTCCTCGTCACCCTGTCAGGCATGGGGCTGTCCACCGCGCTGATCGGCGTCGTGCCGGGGTACGCGCAGATCGGGATCGCGGCCGCGGTCATCCTGTTCGCGCTTCGCCTGATCCAGGGCCTGTGTCTGGGCGGCGAATACGGCGGCGCCATCACCTACGTGGCCGAGCACGTCTCGGACGCGAAGCGCGGCTACTACACCGGGTGGCTCCAGACCTCGCCGACCCTCGGCATCGTGCTGTCGCTCGGCGTGATCATCGGCACGCGCGCGGCGCTCGGAACGGAGGCGTTCGATGCCTGGGGATGGCGCCTGCCGTTCCTGCTCTCCCTCGTGCTCGTCGCCGTCGCGATCTACATCCGGCTTCGGCTCCAGGAAACGCCGATCTTTCAGGCGATCAAGGCCATGGGCCAGACCGCGGTGAATCCGTGGCGCGAGGCCTTCCTGGGCCCGAACCTGCGCTACGTCCTGATCGCTACCGTGATCGTGATCGGCGAGGGGTGCGTGTGGTACAGCAGCCAGTTCTGGGCGCTGTATTTCCTGCAGACGGTCAAGCAGGTCGACGTCCTGACGTCGAGCCTGATCGTGGGCGCCGCGCTGTTGATCGCCACGCCCACGCTGGTGTTGTTCGGGTGGTGGTCGGACAAGATCGGTCGCAGGCCGATCATTCTCGCGGGGTTCTTCCTGGCGGCGGCCACCTACTACCCGCTGTACGCGGCGCTCGGCCGGTTCGCCACCCCCGGCGCCGTGAACTACCCGATGGCCATCCTGATCGTCGCGGTCCTCGTGGCCTACGTCGGGATGGTGTACGGGCCGATCGGCGCGTTCCTCGCGGAGTTTTTCCCGGCCCGCATCCGGTACACGTCCGTGTCCGTCCCCTACCACATCGGCAACGGCTGGGGCGGCGGGCTCGTGCCGATCGTCACGACCTCCGCGTATCTCTCGACCGGGAGCCTCGGGGCCGCCCTGATCTACCCGATCGCCGTTCCGGCCGTGGCCCTGGTCCTCGGGCTGTTGCTGATGCCGGAGACGCGCCGGCTGAGCATCTGGGCGGCCGAGCGGGCGCCGGCGGCCGGTCGGCCCACCCGCACCGAGTAGCCGTCGGCTCCCTCAGTCCACAAACGCCCAGAGCAGCGCCCGGCTCGTCCGGTCCAACGCCGTGGGCTCCGGCAGCCGGTACAGGTCCCCCGTCACGTCGCGCACCAGGAATCCGCCGTGCGGCAGCGCGCGCGGCCAGTCGTCGAGCCGCGTCTGGAACGCGCGCGACCCTTGCCGGGTGTCCACCCGCCAGGAGCGCAGCTCGACCTCCTCTTCGATGTGGAGCACCCGCACGACCTCGAACACGAACCCCGCCTCGACCAGCGCCCACTCGAGCGCCTCCCGGGACGCGGCATCGAGCTCGGCGGGATCGCGCACCAGCGCGACCTCGCGCTCGTCGTCGTCCCGCAGCGAGAGGTGCCGCCCCGGCTCCGACCACGGGAACAGGCGGCGCACCGACACCGCCCACCCGCTTCCGCCCCGGACCGCCCACAGGCGGCCGTCGCGCCGGCGCTCGAGCGTGAGCGTGGACGCCCGTGCCGCCGATCCCTCGAGACCCTGTCGCCCAACGATCGTCGCTTCCATGCTTCCTCCCCGGGGTATTTCCTAGGCCAGCTGCAACTGCATCTCGTACAGCCGGCGGTATCGCCCGCGCGGCCGCTGCAACAGCTCGTGATGCGTTCCCGCTTCCACCAGGCGGCCGTCCTCGATCACGAACAGCCGCGACGCCTTGCGCAGCGTCGACAGCCGGTGCGCGATGGCGAATACCGTGCGGCCCGCGATCAGCCGCTCCAGCGCCTCCTGGATCTCGCGCTCGGTCTCGGTGTCCACGCTGCTCGTCGCCTCGTCCAGGAGCAGGATCCGCGGGTCGTGCAGCACCGCGCGGGCGATCGAGATGCGCTGGCGCTCGCCACCCGACAGCGTGTGCCCGCGCTCGCCCACGATCGTGTCGTAGCCGTGCGCCAGCTTGCACACGAAGTCGTGCGCGTTGGCCGCGCGCGCGGCCGCGACCACGCCGTCGAGCGCGGCCTCCGGCAGGCCGTACCGGATGTTGTCCAGCACCGTCCCGTGGAACAGGTACGGGTCCTGGAGCACCATGCCGATCTGCCGCCGGAAGTGGCCGGTCTCGAGCCGGCGCACGTCCACGCCGTCGATCCGGACGGCGCCGCCGGTGACGTCGTAGAACCGGGCGATCAGGTTCACGATCGTGGACTTCCCGCCCCCCGACGCCCCCACGAGACCGATCAGCTCGCCGGGCGCCACGTCGAAGCTCACGCCGCGAATCACCTGGCGGACGCCGTCGTACCCGAACGTCACGTTCTCGAACGTGACCCGCCCTTCCACCGGCTCGAGTCGCACGGGCTCGGCGGCGTCGCGCACCTCCGGCTCGGTGTCCAGCACCTCGAACACCCGGTGCGCCGAGCTGGTGGCCCGGTTCACCGTGCGCGCCATCTGCCCGATCACCTCGATGGGCCCCACGAACATCGTGGTGTACAGCAGGAACGAGACGAACGTCCCCGCCGAGAGCCCGGCGCCCGTGCCCAGCAGCCGGGGCAGCGCGAGCATCCAGACCACCACCGTGGTGCCGTGCACCGCGAGCATGAGGAGCGGCCAGAACGTGGTCCACATGCCGTGAATCCGGTTGAACTCGCCGGTCACGTCCTCGTTGCGCTCGCCGAACCGCCCGATCTCGCGCTGCTCCTGGTTGAACGCCTTGACCACGCGGATGCCGGGGATGGTGTCCGACAGCACGTCGGTCACGCGCGACCACTTGCGCCACGCCCGCAGGAACACGCGGTTCATCGCCTCGCCATGCCGCCAGATGAGCCAGCAGAACGCCGGGACCGGCAGCGTCATCACGAGGCCCAGCCGCCAGTCGAGCGAGAGCAGCACCGCGCCGAGCCCGAGCAGCATGACCAGCGACAGCGACACGTCCACCACGCCGAAGGCCAGGAAGTCCCACAGCCGGTCGGTATCGGCCGAGACGCGCGTGATCAGGCCGCCGGTCTTCTTGCGCGAGAAGAACGACAGCGAGAGCCGCTGCAGGTGCTCGTACAGCTCGGCCCGGAGGTCGCGCGCCACCCACTCCCCCAGGATGGACATCAGCCGCAGGCGCACCACCGCGGCGGCCTGCCGGATGAGGTACACCAGCGCCATGGCCGCCACGGCGATCCAGGCGAGTGTGGCCGCCTGGGCCAGCGGCATCGTGCCCTCGCGCGCCGGCCGGATCACGCGGTCGATCAGGTACCCCGCGAGATACGGCGGCACGAGCGAGACCAGCGTGATCACGGCCGCCGCGCCCATGCCGAGGGCCAGATCCCGGCGGTAGGGCAGGAGATAGCCCACCAGCCGCCGGATCACGGCGCCGCCCTTCCCCGCCACGAGGGCCTGCGTCTCTCGGATGGGGCGGGCCACGGCGTCGGCGTACTCGCGGTCCGCGTCACCCGGGGGGACAGCCCGCCCGTGAAGCGCCTCCTCGAGCACGAATCGAAGATTCTCGAACGCGCGCCGCTGGCGGTGGGTGTAGCGCAGCACGGCCACGGGCGGGTCGCCGGGGGCGCCGAGCAGGGTCAGCGTAGTGGCCGAGAGCCCGGGCGCTTCATGGATGCCGTTGATCCGCGAGCGCCACACGCTCTCGACGCTCCAGGCCGTGCCGGACCGCCGGGCCAGGGCGATGTGCGCCGGTCCGAGGGCCAGCCACGTCTCGCCGAGCCGCAGCGCGTGGTCCAGGTCGGCCAGCGCGTACAGCTGCACGGGCGCGCCGTCCCACGCCTCCTCGATCTGTCGGCGGAGCTCCCGCGGCAGCCGGGGCGGCTGGTCGGTGTAGCGCGTGATGATCTGTTCGTCGAGGTGCTGCAACGCCTGGTCCATACACGTGATCCCTCATGTCTCGCGAAACAGAACGGCCTCCCGGGTCTCTCGCTGCACCCGGAAGGCCGGATCACGTGCTGGAATCCAGGACTTCTAGGGTGCTCGCCCTCCGTACTCGACGTCGATGGGCACACTACGCCCATCGAGGCCCGCGATCGGCGCCGACCGGCACACGAAGCCCGGGCGCGCGCGCAGGCGCGACATCGTCGGCGTGATGAGGAAGGAGAGATTGATCATTGAATCAACGCAGTCCTTTCGCAGCGAATCATGCTACGCTGTGGCTAAGCTAAGCCGGGTTGGCCGGACTGGCAAGGTCATCGCGTGCCGCTGCGATCCCCGCCCGCTCGTTCACCCCGAGGAGCAGCGCAGCCCCGACCACGAAGAACACCAGCAGCGCCGCCACACCCGCCCGCTGGGAGTCGAACAGGCCCGCCACCCATCCCAGGAGGACCGGCCCGAGGAACGACGTGACCTTGCCCGAGAACTGGAAGAACCCGAAGAACTCGGCCTGCCGCCGTTCCGGCACGAAACGGCCCATGAGCGACCGGCTGGCGGACTGGTTCGGGCCCACGAACAGCCCGATCACGATCCCCGCGAGCCAAAACCAGGTCCGGTCCGGCGCCCACACGGCCAGGGCCGTGCCCAGCGTGAGCGCGCCCAGGGTCACCAGGATGGTCCGCTTGCCGCCGATCCGGTCGTCCAGGAACCCGAAGGCGACCGCCCCGAGCCCGGCGGCGACGTTGATGACGATGCCGAACGCGATGACGTCGGCAATCGTCATCCCGAACGTGCCGGCCGCGTAGATCCCGCCGAAGGCGAAGATCGTGACCAGCCCGTCGTTGAACACGAGCCGGGCGACGAGGAACTTCGCCGCCTCGCGGTAGCGGCCGACGGCGCGGAGCGTCGCCCCGAGCTCCCGGAACGTCCCGCGCACGTCCAGCCGGACGCCCTCGAGCCGGCGCTCGGGCACGAACAGAAACAGGGGGAGGGCGAAGACCAGGAACCAGATCGCGACGAGCAGGTTGGTGGCACGGACGTTGAACTGCTCCGCCGTCGAGAGCCCGAACCACGGCACCTCGGGCCGGACGAATCCCACGAGCGCGATCCCGAGGCACGCCAGCCCGCCCACGTACCCCAGCCCCCATCCGTAGCCCGAGACCCGGCCGATGCGCTCGGGCGCGGCGATCACGGGCAGAAACGCGTTGTAGAACGTGTACCCCGTTTCGAACGACACGTCGGCGACGACGTACACCACGAGCGCCACGAGCGCCGCGTTGGGCAGGCTCGGCGGCACGAACGCGAGCAGGGTGGTGGCCACGACGCACAGCGCGGTGGCGGCCCCCAGGAACCGCTTGCGGGCGCCCGCCCGGTCGGCCGCGGCCCCCAGGATCGGCGACAGCACGGCCGTGAGGATCGCGCTCACCCCCACCGCGCGAGACCACCACTCGGTGCCGGTGACCTCGTCCGGCGCCATGGCCTGGGTGAAGTAGGTCGAGTAGATGAAGGTGACGACCAGCGTGGTGAACGCCGAATTGGCCCAGTCGTACAGGGCCCACGACCAGATGGCGCGGGGCGCGTGGCGGCTCACCGCGACACGAGCGGCACCAGCCGCGCCCGTGGCGGAATCCCGGGCTCCAGCTCCATGATCCCCACCGACGGCGGCACGCCGAACCGCGCCGGCCCCGCCGCCCCCGGATTCATCACGGTCACCGTGCGGTCTACCAGCTCGAGCACGGCCTTGTGCGTGTGCCCGAACACGATGATCTCGCCCTCGGGGAACGCCGCGTGCAACTTGGCGGGCGTGGGACTGCGCAGCTGGTCGCCGTGCGTCACCACGATATCGAACCCGTCGAGCCGCACGCGGGCGACCTGCGGGAGCTTCGCCCGAATCTCGAAGCCGTCCGTGTTGCCGTATACCGCGGTCACCGGCGCCAGTGCCTCGAGATCATTCAAAATCCCCCACTTCCCCACGTCTCCCCCGTGCAGGATGTGATCCACCTGCGCGAAGACGTCGAATACCTCCGGGCGTAGCTGGCCGTGCGTGTCCGAGATGACACCGATCCTCACGCGCTAGCCTTCCCACCGCTTCACCAACTGTATCTCCACTCCCAAATGGTCCAGAATCCGCTGCACCACGAAGTCCACCAGCTGGCGCACCTCCGTCGGCCGCTGATAGAACCCCGGGGCGGCGGGAAGGACGATCGCGCCCGCCTCGGTGGCGAGCGTCAGATTCCGGAGGTGCACCAGCGACAGCGGGGTCTCGCGCGGCACCAGGATCAGGGGGCGCCGCTCCTTGAGCGCCACGTCCGCCGCGCGCTCGATGAGGGAGCGGCTGGTGCCGTGCGCCACCGCGGCCACCGTGCCCATCGAACAGGGGCAGACCACCATGCCGCCGTGGCGCGCCGATCCGGACGCGGGCTCCGCGCCCCGGTCCTTGTCGTCGAACACGCGGACGCTCGACCAGTCGCCCCCGGTGGCCTGCTTCAGCTCACGGTCGTCGGCGACGCCGCATTCCTGCGTGAGCAGGCGCCAGCCGTGCGGCGAGATCATCAGCCAGGTGGGGACCTGGTGGGTGGCCAGCACCTCGAGGAGGCGCACCCCGTAGGGCGCGCCCGAGGCGCCGGTGATGGCGAGCACGATGGGCAGAGGCACGCCGGGAAACATTCTGGAACGTGAGGGTTTGTCCACCCCCTGGTCCGGCCCACACCGGCGCGCTTAATTGAGCGTTCAGCCCTCACTTCGAACCTGAGGTCATCCATGGCGCTGCGCACCCGACCCATTCCACTCACGCTGGCCGCCCTGCTCACGACGCTGCCCGCCGTCGCGCAGCAGCAACCCGCCGCTCCGCCCGCCCAACCGCCCGTGGCTGCCGTCCGGCCCACGCAGCTCGAGAAGCACGGACACGTGCGCGTCGACGATTACTACTGGCTGCGGGAGCGCGCCGATTCGGAAGTCATCCGGTACCTGGAGGCGGAGAACGCTTACACCCAGGCGGTGATGGCGCACACCGAAGCCCTTCAGGAGCGGCTGTTCGAGGAAATCCAGGGACGGATCAAGCAGACCGATGCGTCGGTCCCCTACCGGCAGGGGCGCTACTACTACTACACGCGGTTCGAGGAGGGGAAGAGTTACCCCATCTACGCGCGCAAACGCGTGTCCCTGGACGCCCGGGAGGAGATCATGCTCGACGCCAACGAGCTCGCCCGGGACAAGCCGTTCCTCCAGGTGATGGGGTGGGACGTGAGCTCCGGCGAGGACCTGCTGGCCTTCGCCGTCGACACGGTGGGACGGCGCATCGCGACGATCCGGATCAAGAACCTTGCAAGCGGGCAGCTCTTGCCCGACGTGATCCCGAACGTGACCGGAAACCTGGTCTGGGCGGAAGACCACAAGACGCTGTTCTACACCAAGCAGGACCCGGTGACCCTGCGCCGGAACCGGATCTACCGCCACGTCCTGGGCAGGGATCCGGCCACGGACCAGCTGGTGTACGAGGAGCGCGACGAGGAATTCAGCACATACGTCTTCAAGACGAAGTCCCGCCGGTACGTGATGATCGGATCGTCGCAGACCATGGCCGACGAGTACCGCTACCTCGACGCGCGGCAGCCCATGGGCGCGCCCAAGGTGTTCCTGCCGCGCCGGCGCGGGCGCGAGTACAGCGTGGAGCATTTCGGCGACTGGTTCTACGTCCGCACCAACGACGAGGCGCGGAACTTCAGGCTGATGCGCACGCCCGTGGACAGCACCGGGCGCCAGCACTGGCAGGAGGTCATCCCGCACCGTGACGACGTGCTGCTCCAGGGCTTCGAGATCTTCAAGGATCACCTCGTCATCGCCGAGCGGCAGGACGGGCTGGTGCGGCTGCGGATCCGGCCGTGGGCGGACACCGCCGAGCATTACGTCGATTTCGGGGAGCCGGCCTACTTCACCTACATCTCGACCAACCCCGAGTTCGACACGCCCCTCCTGCGCTACGGCTACTCGTCGCTCACGACGCCCAGCTCCACGTACGACTACAACATGGAGACCCGGGAGAAGACCTTGCTGAAGCGCGAGGAGGTCCTGGGCGGCTTCGATCCGGCCAACTACGTCAGCGAGCGGCTGTACGCCACGGCGCGCGACGGGACCCGCGTGCCGGTCTCGCTGGTCTATCGAAAGGGCATGGAGCGCCGCTTCCCCGCCCCCACCCTGCTCTACGGCTACGGGTCGTACGGCTCGAGCAGCGAGGCCACCTTCTCCTCGCTGCGGCTGTCGCTGCTCGACCGCGGCTTCGTGTACGCCATCGCCCACGTCCGCGGGGGCCAGGAGCTGGGCCGCCGGTGGTACGAGGACGGCAAGCTCCTGAACAAGAAGAACACGTTCACCGACTTTGTGGACGTCGCCGAGCATCTGGTGGCGCAGCGGTACACGACGCCCGACCGCCTGTTCGCCCAGGGCGGCAGCGCCGGCGGGCTCCTGATCGGCGCCGTGGTCAACCTGCGGCCCGAGCTGGTCGAGGGCGCGATCGCCGCCGTGCCGTTCGTGGACGTGGTCACGACCATGCTCGACGCCAGCATCCCGCTGACCACCAGCGAATACGACGAGTGGGGCAACCCCAACGACTCGACCTACTACCGCTACATGCTGTCCTACTCACCCTACGACAACGTGGAGCGCAAGGCGTACCCGCACCTGCTCGTCACGGCCGGACTCCATGACTCCCAGGTGCAGTACTTCGAGCCGGCCAAGTGGGTCGCGAAGCTCCGCGCGATGAGAACCGGAGAAAACCGCCTGCTCCTGAAGACCAACATGGAGGCGGGGCACGGCGGGGCCTCGGGCCGCTACCGGCGCTGGCGCGAGATCGCCTTCCAGTACGCGTTCTTGCTGGATCTGGCCGGGCTCGCCGACGCGCCGATCGAGACCGCGTCGCCCTAGCCGCTCAGCGGCCGCGGCGGTTGGGGGTGGGGGAGCGCTTGGGGTGCGGGGGTGGCCGCGGTGGAGCCGGGAAACGGGAAACGTGCGGCGGGAAACGTGGTTGGCGGACGGCCCCACGTTTCCCGTTTCCCGTTTCTCGCCTCCCGCGCTTCGTCATACCACTCGGTCCAGGAGCGCGCCGAGGAAGACGACGACGCTCACGATCCCGTTGGCCGTGAAAAACGCCGCGTCCAGGCGCGACAGGTCGCCGGGTCGCACCAGGCGGTGTTCCCAGGCGATCAGCCCCGCGCCCACGCCCACGCCGGCGTAGTACGGCCATCCCAGCCCGGCGCCCATGCCCAGCACGAGTAACGCGGCGATCGCCGCGCCGTGCAGCAGTTTCGCCACGACGATCGCCCCCGCCGGGCCCAGCCGCACCACGAGCGACCGGAGCCGCTCGGCCCGGTCGAAGTCCTCGTCCTGCAGGGCGTAGAAGATGTCGAATCCCGCGACCCAGGCGGTCACGGCGGCCGTGACGGCGGCCAGCGCCCACCACGGGTCGCTCCAGGCACCCGCGACGGCCAGGTACCCGCCCACGGGCGCGATCGCCAGCGAAAGGCCGAGCCACAGGTGCGTCCAATGCGTGAACCGTTTGGTGTAGCTGTAGGCGGCGATCCAGAGCAGCGCGGGGAACGACAGCCAGCCGCACAGGGGGTTGAGCGCGAACGCCGCACCCACGAAGCCCGCGGCGGCGGCCGCCACGGCGCCCCACGCCTGCGCCGCGGTCAACCGCCCCGTGGGCAACTCCCGCCGGCGGGTGCGGGGGTTGCGGGCATCGAGCGCCCGGTCCGCGATGCGGTTGAAGCCCATCGCCACGAAGCGCGCGCACGTGAACGCCACGACCACGAGTCCGACGGCGTCCCAGGCGACCGGATGCGCGTACGACGCCAGGACGACGCCCAACAACGCGAACGGCAGCGCGAACAGGGTGTGCGGCAGCTTGACGAAGTTGACGTAGCGGACGAGCAGGCTCTCCCCCGCGAACGTCTGCCCCTCAGAGCGCAATCCCCAACTCCTCCCACATCGCGTCCACCTTCTTCTTCGTCTCCGGGTCCATCACGATCCGCTCCGGCCACTCGCGCGTGAAGCCCTCTTCCTTCCATTTGCGGGTGGCGTCGATGCCCATCTTGGACCCGAAGGTGAAGCCGCGGCTCGAGTGGTCGAGCACGTCGATCGGGCCGAGGCTGAAGCGCACGTCGCGCTCGGGATCGATGTGATTCAGCGCCACCCACCACGCTTCCTTCGGATCGCGCACGTTCACGTCCTTGTCGAGCACCACGATCACCTTCGCGAGCGACATCAGGCCCTGCCCCCACAGCCCGTTCATCACCTTGTACGCCTGCCCCGGATACTGCTTGTCGATGCTCACGAACACGAGGTTGTGGAAGATGCCCTCGGCGGGCATGTGCAGGTCGACGATCTCCGGAATGGTGAGCTTGAGGAGGGGGAGGAAGATCCGCTCGGTGGCGTGCCCCAGGTAGAAGTCTTCCATGGGCGGCCGGCCCACGATGGTGTGCGGCCACACCGGCTCGTCGCGCATCGTCACGGCCGTGACGTGCACCTTGGGGTAGTAGTCGGCCAGCGAGTAGAAGCCCGTGTGGTCGCCGAACGGGCCCTCCAGTACCAGCTCCTCGCGCGGGTCCACGTATCCCTCGAGCACGATGTCCGCCCCCGCCGGCACCTCGAGATCGGAGGTCACGGCTTTGGCCAGACGCACCGGCTCGCCGCGCAGGAACCCCGCGAACAGGAACTCGTCGATGGACGGCGGCAGCGGTGCCGAGGCGGCGTAGATCGAAGCGGGGTCGCCCCCCAGCGCGATCGCCACGGGCATGGTCTCCCCGCGGGCGGCCATCTCGCGCCAGTGCGCGGCACCGACCTTGTGGCGCTGCCAGTGCATGGCCAGCTCGTTGCGCCCGAGCACCTGGACCCGATACATCCCGACGTTGCGCACGCCGGTCGCGGGGTTCCGCGTGATCACCCCCGCGAGCGTGATGTAGGGGCCGCCGTCCTGGGGCCAGCAGATCGGGACGGGGAGCTCGGCCAGATCGACGTCGCCGTCGCGCCGGACGGTCTGCTGGCAGGGCGGCCGGCTCACCGTCTTGGGCGGGAACTTGGCCAGCTCGGCGAGGCGCGGCAGCAGCGCGAGCTTGCCCAGCAGGGTGTCGGGGACCTTGAGGTTCAGCAACTCGGCTATGCGCTCGCCGACGCGGTCCAGGCGGTCCACGCCGAGCGCGAGCGCCATGCGCCGCTCGGAGCCGAACAGGTTGACGGCCACGGGGTAGCGCGAGGCCTCGCCCCCCGCGCGCGTCGGGCGCTCGAACAGCAGCGCCGGCCCGCCGCCGGGCGCCTTCATGCACCGGTCCGCGATTTCCGTGATCTCCCGGTCCAGGGCGACGGGGCGGCGCACGCGCACGAGGTCGCCCGCCGCCTCGATCGCGGCGATGAAGCCCCGCAGGTTATCGAGTGCCATGGTGCAGAGCGCAGATCCCGCCGGTCAGGAGCTCGAACCGGACACCACGGAAGCCCGCCGCGGTCAGGCGGCCGGCGAGCGTATCCGGGTCGGGCCACGCGCGCACCGACTCTGGCAGATAGGAATAGGCGTCTCTATGTTTCGACACCGCGCGCCCGATGGCGGGGAGGATGCGGCGGAAATAGAACCCGAACGCCGCGCGCAGCGGGGCGAAGCGGGGCGTGGCGAATTCGAGCACCACGAAGCGTGCGCCGGGCCTGAGGACGCGCGCCGCTTCCGCCAGCCCGCCGTCCAAGTCGGCGAGGTTGCGCACGCCGAAGGCCACCATCGCGCCGTCGAACCGCGCGTCCGGAAACGGCAGCGCCAGCGCGTCGGCCCCCACGGGCGCGAGGCGCTCGGCCTTCGCGCGGCCCCGCCGGAGCATCGGGATCACGAAGTCGGCGCCGACCACCCGGCCGCGGAACGCCGGCTCGCGGGCCAGCGTCGCCGCCAGGTCGAGCGTGCCGGCGCAGAGGTCGAGATACGTGCCGTCGGGTCTCGCCTCCCACCCCAGGCGCCAGACCGCCTGCCGGCGCCAGCGGCGGTCGATGTTGAGGCTGAGGAGATGGTTGAGGAGATCGTAGCGCGGCGCGAGGGCGGTGAACATCGCGCGCACGTACCGCCGCTTCGCGTCGCCGGCTGCGGTGGCCATCACCTCCGAGACAGGAGACGGCGTCATAGGCGCGAAAGATAGGCCGCCCGACCTGCACGGCGCCAGCGACCAGCAGGTCGTGGACTGGGCGCGGCAGGGCGTCGAGCCCGCGTTCCGCGAGCTGGTGCGCCGCTACGAGCGGCCCGTGTTCTCCCTGTTGTATCGGATGGTGCGCGACCGCGCCCTGGCCGAGGATCTGGCGCAGGAGACGTTCGTCAAAGTCCTGAACGGGATCCGGTCGTACCGACCGGAATACAAGTTCTCGAGCTGGATCTTCAAGATCGCGAACAACGCGGCCATCGATCACCTGCGCCGCAAGAGTCTCGACACGCTGTCGCTCGACGGCTCGCCGCTGGCCGCGACCCCGGAGGAGCGCGACGCCACCGCACTCCAGGTGGGCAGCCCGATCGAGAGCCCGCTCGACGAAGTGGCGGCGCGCGAGCTCGGCACCGCCATCGAGCGCGCCATCGCCCGGCTGCGCCCCGAATACCGGGCCTGCATCCTGCTGCGTCACGTGGAAGGCTACGCGTACGAGGAAATCGCCCGGACGCTGGACCTGCCGCTGGGCACGGTGAAAACCTACATCCACCGGGCGCGCAACGAGTTACGGGGCTACCTGGAGGACCGGCGGGAATGAAACCGCGGCACCAGCCGGCGCGTAGGGCCGGGGCACGATGACCCCGACCCCCGACACCCCGCACCTGACACCCGACGAGGTCGAGCTCTGGGCCCAGGGCCTGCTGCCCACCGCCCGGGCGCTGCACCTCGCCGACTGCGGGGAGTGCCTCGCGCTCGCCGAGCGCGAGCGGCGCCTGGTGCTCGAGCTGGCGCGGCTGCCCCGGTTCGCCCCGGAGTTCGGCTTCGCCGCCCGCGTCCTGGCGCAGGTGAAGATCCCCACGCCGTCCGGGGACTACCGGCTCTAAGCCCGCACCTCGGCGCCCGTCCCGGCGCCGAGCAGTCGCGCGGCGCTGCCGCCGCGCACCGCGATTTCGACCGTCCCGCCGCTCCCCACGAACGCCACGAACTGTCCGCGCTCCACGTCGCCGAACGTACCGCGCATCGGGCCCACGTCGGTGCCGCCGACCGTGAGCCGCACGCCCTGCTCGACGTGCTCGCGCCGCAGGTTCGTGATCAGCGTGCCGAACCGGTCGACGTACATCACCTCGCCCGACCACGCGACGCCGTCGAAATGGGGGGCCGGCAGCGGGGAGCGCTGCACGTCGGCGACCGGCCGGCCCAGCTGGCTGAACGGCGTACCCGTGGCGAGCCGGGCCGCGGCAGGCGCGAACACGTCGCGGCCGTGGAATGTCGCCGAGGCCGAAGGCGGAACCGGCAGCTGCACGAACCGGGTGTCGTCGGGAAGCGGCGACAGGAGACCGTTGTCGGGCGCCACGAAGAAGTGGTCGCCGCCGCGCGCCGCGAGGGCCCGGCGACCGGTGCCGACGCCGGGATCCACCACGACGACGTGCACGGTCCCGAGCGGGAATCGCCGCCACACCCGCGACAGGATGAACGCCGCGGCGCGGATGTCGCCGGGTGGGATCTCGTGCGTGACGTCCACGAGCCGCGCGACCGGTGCCGCCGACAGCACGGCGGCCTTCACTTCCGCGACGTAGCTATCGCGGGTCCCGAAGTCGGTGAGTAAGGTGATGATCGGCGCCGTCACGGGCCCGGCTCCGGGACCTGCTCCAGGAATCGCCGGAACACCGGGTTGTCCGGATAGCGCTCGAGCAGTCGCGCGACGTAGGCGCGGGCTTCGCCCTCCAGCACGGCGCGGCCCGCCTCGTCGCGCGACGCTTCCCGCAGCAGCGCGGCGGCGAGCACCCACGTCGCCTCGACCTGCGCCAGGTCGCCGTAGTGCGCGGTGTAGCGGATGTAGCGGATTCCGCGCTCGGCGTCGCCCGCGCCGAGCCCGATGATCTTGGCGAAGAGCCGGGCCAGAGCGCCGACCCGCGCCAGGCCGTAGTCGTACAGCCCGAGGCCCAGGTAACAGTCCACGCAGCTCGAGTCAGTGACCAGCACGTGGCGGTACCCGTCGCGCATGGCTTTGGCGTCTTTGGCGGCGCTCAGCGCGCTGCCGTGCAGCTCGCGCTGGCGCGCGCGGTAGCCGCGGGCCGTGGCCAGCCAGAACTCGTCGCCGGCCGTTTCCGCGCGCCGGATGGCGAGCCCGAGGAGGGAGTCGATGCGGTGCCGCTCGAACTCGTCGTCGTCCAGCGCTTCGGCCCACCAGAT
>JBOHSV010000279.1:0-3278 GCA_050921735.1 Gemmatimonadales bacterium
ACCGCTGGCGGCCGTCGTCGTGGGGGGGCTCGTCACGTCCACGCTGCTCACCCTGTTCGTGCTGCCGGCTGTGTACCGCTGGTTCGCCGAGCCGGCCGCGGAAGAAGTGGAGGTGTGATCATGAAGCCTCTACCATGGGCTGACCGAGGGAGCCGAGAAGGCGTTGGTGGCGCAGATCGCCCCGCGCCGGGAACGGGGGACGGCGTTCGGCTGGTACCATTTCACGCTGGGCCAGCCCGACATCCGCGCGGCTCACCAAGCTGTTCCATTCCAGCGCGAGGCTCCTTTTCGCAGCGGGCGCAGATAGAACCAGGCTGCGACCGATTCCCCACGCCGGAGGCCTCCCCCCTTTTCGAGACTCGTGGCCAGCGCCGCCTGAAGGATGTCCTCGGCGTCGTCCCGGTTCGCGACGTAGCGCTCGACGAACCTCAGGAAGCGACGCCGGTGGCGGACGAGGGTCTCGATGTCGACTGCGGGAGCCAGGATGCGTACGGTCATGGCGCTGCGCGGTAGGCCGGGGCCACGTAGTGCGCAGGCGGCAGGGGCGTGGGCGTGCGGTACCGCTGTTGCGCGGCGTACCTCGCGTCCACGAACTCCTGGATCTCGACGAGGCGGCGGTTGTCCTTGAGCATCTGCATCGCGACACGCGCGACGTCCTGGCAGATGCTTCAGCTGAAGCTCATGTCGTCTATCAGGACCAAGCCGTCGCCACGCACCTCGTCGATAAAGCAGTCGTAGTTGCTCGTGTGCGTCCAGCCGCACCCGCAAAAGCACGGCAAGAAGCGCAACACGTCCGGCCGCCTGGCGGCGAATTCGTACAGGGCCCGCAGGTCCGGCGCCGCCGATGCGACCTTCACCGGTAAGGTGAGCGGGCCGGTGACCGGCGCGTATTCCACCGTTGCCGCCCGGGTCACGGGCGGGTGCCTCGTCGCAACCAACGTCCACACGACGCCGCCGACCACCACCAGCCCGCTCGCCCAGAGCCACCAACGGCGTCGACGTTCCGGGCCCGCCTGCCGCGTCTCCTTCGCGTTCTTTCTCCGACTCATCGTGCCTCCTTTTGACGCCTCGCGCCGTTCACCTTCGGCGCGATCTCTTCAGGCTCTTTCAGTAGGACTTGGAGATCTGCAATCACCGTGGCCACAACGCCCGGCTCGGTGGCGTCATACGTCCCGCGGATCCGTCCCGTCCGATCCACCAGCATGATCCGCGGCGTGTGTTGCACCTGGTAGCTCGCCGCGGGATCCGGCTGCGCGACCGGGTCGAGGGCGGCGCTCACCTTGAAGCCTTGCTGAACGAGTCGGCGGACCCTTTCGGGCGGTTCCCCCGTCAGAAACGCCCAGTGATCCGGCGGTGAGCCCCCGAACCGTGCCGCATAGCGGCGCAGCACATCGGGCGTGTCGCGGGCTGGATCGACCGTGATGGAGACCAGCCGCACGTGTGCTCCCAGGAGCTTCGCAGCGGCCAACGAGTCGCGCAGCCGCGCCATCTTGCTCGTGATGAGCGGGCAGACGCCGGTGCAGTTCGTGAACACGAAGCTCACGACCCACGTCGTGCCCAGGAGGTCGGCCAGTCGCAGGGTGTCCCCCCGCTGCGTTTCCAGCGTGAAGTCCGGCGCGCTCCAATACAGCGGCAGCTTCCGGGCGCGCGGCTGGAGCCCGACGGCGAGGGCCGCGAGCGCCGCGGCTCCGAGCAATGCCACCGCGGCCAGCGACCGGCCAGGGCGGGGCCATGCCGTCAGTGGAGGATCTCCCGACCTTCTTCGCCGGTCCGCACCTTCACCGCCCGTGCGACTGGAGTCACGAAAACGATCCCGTCCCCCGGCTCTCCCGTCCGCGCGGCCTGGCGGATCACTGCCAGGGCGCGCTCGAGTTCCTGTTCCGCGCACACGATCTCCAATTTCACCATCTCGGTGTACCACGCGCCGGACTCCACGGACAGCTGCCGGTGCTTGGGATCGACCCCTACACCGGCGCGGCCGAGCGAGCGGACGTGGGTCGTCGTCAGGTGCCCGAAGCCCTCGTGGTACAGCGAATGGACGACGCCGTCTACCGTCTCTGGTCGGATGAAAGCCTTGATCTCATGCATAAGCCGCTTTCCCGTGATGGCGTGGCGCACCGGTCATCCATAGTGGAACACGCGCGCCATCCCGCTCTCCAGGTGATAGAGATTGTGACAGTGGAACAGCCAGTCGCCCGGGTTGTCCGCCGTGAACTCGAACGTCACGCGCCCCATGTGCGCTGGCACCAGCACCGTATCCTTGCGCGCCCGGCCCACGCGAAAGAAGTGGCCGTGCAGGTGCATCGGGTGATGGATCGGACTCATGTTGGTCATGGAAACGCGGACGCGCTCGCCCGCGCGGATCTCGAGCGGGTCGGCATCGGGGTACCGCTGCCCGTCAATGGTCCACTCGTCGGGCGCCATCATCATGCCCCAGCCCAGCGTGAGGTCGAACGCCCGGTCGGGGGCGGTCAAACGCTCCGTCATACAGCCAGGTTCGGTACCGCTGATCCGGTCCTACCTCGACCTCGCCGGGCGACGCCAGCCGCGTCAGCTCGACGGGGGTCCCCGCCGCCTGTGCGCGACGCAGCGCCTCCTGGTACCGCGCCGCGATCCGGGCCGCGCGGTCCACCGAGCGCGGTTCGTCGCGGCACGCGGCGAGCGAGAGCACCCTGGCCAGCGGGCCCGCCGTGACTGCCGCGCCGGCGCCCGTCCGCAAGAATTCGCGGCGCGTCCATACACTCATTGCATTCCTTTCATCGGAGCCATCATCTCTTCATGCCGTTCGATCAGCCGTCGCAGCCGACCGGCGTTCCCCCGCACCCGCATCACGAACGCCTCGCCCGTGAGGGTGCGAAGCGCGGCGAGGTCCCGGCGCACCGAGTCTCGGAGGGCCTGCCACGCGCCGTCCGGCGGCATCGCCATGGCCGCCATGTCCTGGTCCATCCGTTCGAGCGCCCGGCGGGCGATCGAGTCGTGTCCGGCCCGCGCGAACACGAGCCGGCTCGGTTCCAGCTGCCGCACGGAATCGAGGTGCGCGTTGATGGTTTCCCAGAACGTACCGGCCGCGGCCTCGCCGGCGGACATGCCCTCCATCGAGCCCATACCGGGCATCCCGTCCATCGGTTGATCCGCGGTGCTGCCGTCCCCCGCCGGCGCCGACCCGCCGCACGCAGCGAGTCCGAGGACGACCGCGAGCAACACGACCCGGGGCCGCCTCACAACGCCCCCTCGGCGGCCCGCCCCGCCTGCCGCGCGCGCCACAGGTAGTAGAGCAC
>JBOHSV010000280.1:0-2661 GCA_050921735.1 Gemmatimonadales bacterium
GAGACCCAGAAGTTCAGCGGCAAGGCCGAGCTGAACTACTCTAAGTGCGCTATTCTCGATGCTTTACAGGGCAGCAGCGCGGTCACGCCGATGCGCTCGCGGGGCTGGAGCCAGCTCTACCAGTGATGATAAACGGTTTGGGTATAAGCATTTGCGGTTTCTTGCTCAAGTAGGTTCGAGACTTGACATGTTAAGGGACGGGGCTTACTGTAGTTTGCCCTCGTCCCTTCATGTTTTCATTTAACCCCTAGGCCTATGGCCCTGTTCGGGTTGCTGGGCGGCAAAAAAACCTCGGTCGGCCTCGATGTCGGCTCCGGCATCATCAAGCTCGTGGTCGTGGACCACGGGGGCACCGAGCCGCAGGTCACCAAGGTCGCCACCACCGAAGTCGCCGCCGACGCCATCGTCGAGGGCGAAGTCATGGACCCGGGCATCGTGGCCGAGGCCATCCGGGGCCTGTTTTCCGCGGCCGGCGTGAAGCAGAAGAGCGTCGTGACGGCCGTGGGCGGCCGCGACGTGATCGTCAAGAAGATTCAGATGGACCGCATGAAGGAGGGCGACGCGCGCGAGGTGATCCGCTGGGAGGCCGAGCAGCACGTGCCGTTCGACATGGCGAACGTCGAGCTGGACTTCCAGATCCTCGACCCCGACGCCGAGGGGCTCCAGATGAACGTGCTCCTGGTCGCGGCCAAGCGGGAGCTGGTGGAGACCCGGCTGTCGCTGCTCAACGAAGCCGGGCTCAACCCGGCGGTGATCGACGTGGACGCCTTCGCCATCCACAACGCGTTCGAGGTCGCCCACCCCGACGCCATGCAGGGCGTCGTCGGCCTGGTGAACGTGGGGCACGAGGTCACCAACGTGAACGTGCTGGAGGACGGCGTCCCCGTGCTGACCCGCGACCTGTCGGTCGGGACCCGGCGCTTCCGCGAGGACCTCCAGCGCGAGAAGGGGCTCACCGCCGAGGACTCGGAGCAGGTGATCCAGGGGTTCCAGCAGAATCCGGACCTGCAGGGCTACGTGGAGCAGCACGGCGAGGAGATCGCGGTGGGGGTGGAGCGGGCGGCGGCGTTCCTCGCCACGGCCTCCCGCTCGGCGGGCGGGCTGGCGCGGGTGTACACCTCGGGGGGCGGGTCGCGCATTCCCGGTCTCAACGAGGTGCTGGGCACCCGCCTGCGGGTGCCGGTCGAGGCGGCCAATCCCCTCCAGGGGCTGCGGGTGAAGGACAGCGTGTTCGACACGGTCGAGGTGGACAGCATCGCCCCGCTGTTGATGCTGGCGGTGGGCCTGGCGCTGAGGCGCGCCCGATGATCGAAATCAACCTACTCCCCGGCAAGAAGAAGGCGGCGCGGGGCGCGGGCTTCAAGCTGTCGCTCCCCGACTTCCGCGGGCTGATCGCCCAGATCAAGGACCCGTGGCTGATCGCGGCGGCGGTCGCCACGATCCTGTGCGGGGCCGCCGTGCTCTACTACCTGTACGAGCGGACCCGGCTCGCGGCGCTCGACGCGCGCCTCACGGAGGCCAAGGCCGAGAAGCGGCGGTTCGACGCCTATATCGCGGAGCTGCGGCGGGCCGAGCGGCTGCGCGACTCGCTGGTGGCCGAGATCGGCGTGATCCGGGGAATCGACTCCGACCGCTACATCTGGCCCCACGTGCTGGACCAGATCTCCAAGGCCCTGCCGCCCTACACCTGGCTCGTGGACATTTCGCACGTGACGTCGGCGCCGGCCGTGGCGGGCGGGGCGCCCGGCATCCCGACCGGGGCCGTGGACTCGCTCGGCCAGCGGACGGTACGCGCGGCGGTCACCGGCCGGACCGTCGACATTCAGGCCTACACCACCTTCCTCCGCCAGCTCGCGAACTCGCCGTGGCTCACCGACGTGACGCCCACGCAGTCGCTGACCCGGGTCGAGGCGGACCGGCCCGTGACGGAGTTCAGCCTGACGGTGCGGTACCGCCCGGCGGACTCGGTGTACATCCGCACCGTGCCGCTCGGGCGGTCCCTGAGGTAGCGCCCATGGCCCTCGGACTTCCGACCGATCAACGCGGTCAGATGTTCCTGTTGATCACGATCCTGGCGCTCGCGGGCGTGTACGGGGTCTACCGCTTCTTCCACCAGCCCACGGCCGAGCAGATCACGTCCGTGCGGGCCCAGCTCGACACGATCGACAGCATCGTCGAGATGGCCAAGCGGGAGCTGGCCCGGGGCTCGAAGGACGAGGTGGAGCGGCAGGTGCGCTCGTACGGCAGCCTGCTCGCGATCATGCGCCAGCTCGTGCCGCAGGAGAACGAAGTGCCCACCCTGATCGATGACGTGTCGAACCGCTCGAAGGTCCGCGGCGTGGCGATCGGGCGATTCCAGCCGATCAGCGTCGAAGCGGGGCACCCGTTCGACGTCTACCGGTACCGCTTCGAGGTGTACGGCCGCTACGACCAGATCGGCGAGTTCCTGTCGGACATCGCGAGCCTCCCGCGGATCATGGTCCCCGAGGAGATCGTGCTGCGGCCCGCGTCGCAGCAGACGCAGCGCTTCCTCAACGACACCAGCGGCGCGCTGCTCGAGACCACGTTCTCGATCCGGACGTTCGTGAAGACCGCCGCCCCGCAGCCGCCGGCCGGAGGCAGCCGGTGAACCTCGCCCGCGCGGCGTTCGCGGCCCTCGTG
>JBOHSV010000281.1:0-5743 GCA_050921735.1 Gemmatimonadales bacterium
GCCGTGGGCTCGCGCGCGTCGAGCCCCGCCGCCCGGCGCGTCATGGTGCCGGTGTGCCAGTGGTACAGCTGGCGCCCCGTGTTCATCACGAACGGGTACGCGTCGTCCGGCAGCTCGACGGGCGGCGCGTATTCCACGGGAAAGAACGTCGCGCGGCCGTCCGCCGTGGGGAAGGCATCGGCGAAGAGGAAGGCCGTCCCGGGGTGCTCCGGGGTCGGGACGGGGTACTGCAGGCCCGCGCCGTCCAGCCGCGCGTACCCAACGCCCGCCCACGACGGCGTCAGCGTGACGATTTCCCGCATGACGTCTTCGGGGGTGCGGAAGGGGGTGGACAGGCCGAGCCGGCGGCTCAGCTCGAGGAGCGTCTCGAGGTCCCCGCGCGCGTCGCCCGGGGGGGCGACCGCCTGGTGCGCCAGCTGGATCCGCCGCTCCGTGTTCACGTACGTCCCCGTCTTTTCCGCGAAGCTCGCGCCCGGCAGGACCACGTCGGCGTAGCGCGCGGTCTCGGTGAGGAACAGGTCCTGCACGGCGAGGAACTCGAGCGCGGCAAACCACGCTTCGGCGTGCGCGATGTCGGGGTCGGAGATGATGGGGTTCTCGCCCATGATGTACATGCCGCGGATCCCGCTCTCCGGCTTCACGACCTCGGTGACCATGAGCCCCTTCCGGAGGGAGAGGCGCTCGGGGTCCACGCCCCAGGCACGGGCGTAGTCCGCACGCACGGCCGGATCGGTGACGGGGCGGTAATCCGTGTACACGAAGGGGATCGCCCCCACGTCCGAGGCGCCCTGCACGTTGTTCTGACCCCGGATCGGGAGCATCGCGGCGCCCCAGCGGCCGATCATCCCGCAGGCGAACATCAGGTTCAGCAGCGACGTGACGATGTCGGTCCCGTTGGCGTGCTGGGTGAGCCCCATGGCCCACAACGTGCTGGTGTGGGGCCCGCGGGCGTAGCGCTCGGCCGCCGCGCGGATGACGGCGGCCGGGACGCCGGTGATCTTCGCGGCCCGCTCGGGCGTCCAGGGCGCCACGGCCCGGCGCACGGCGTCGAACCCGTGCGTCCGGCCCGCGATGAACTCCCGGTCCTCGAGGCCCCGCGCCAGGATGTGGCTCAGCATCGCGCTGTACAGCGCCACGTCGGTGCCCGGCTGCATCTGCAGGTGGACGTCGGCGCGGGCGGCGAGCTCGGTGCGCCTCGGGTCGGCCACGATCAGCGTGGCGCCCCGCTCGTGCGCCCGCTTGATCGCCGCGCCGAACACGGGATGGGATTCCGTCGTGTTCGCGCCCGCGATGAAGATGACGTCCGCGGCCTCCTCGATTTCGCGCATCGAGCCCGATGCCGCCGCCGTGTTGATGGCGCGCTGCATCGCGGCCACCGACGTCGAGTGACACAGCCGCGTGCAGTGGTCCACGTTGTTGGTCCCGATGGCGCCACGGAACATCCGCATGAGCAGGTAGTTCTCCTCGTTCGAGCACTTGGCCGAGGAGAAGCAGGCCAGGGCGTCCGGACCGCGCTCGTCCTTGATGCGCGACAGCTCCTGCGCCACCAGCTCCAGGGCTTCGTCCCACGTGGCTTCCCGGAAGGGCTCGAACCACGCGGCCGGTGTCGCCCCCCGGTCGCGCACCTCCAGGTCCAGGCGCTCGAGCAGGGGCAGCTCGCGGACCGACTTACCGGTGGCGCGGGGCGGCGTCCCGGGCTTGGACCGGCCCCCTTCGGCCTCGATGCTGCGCCAGGGACCGGCGCGGCGCCCGGCGCCCGGCGCCCCCTGCCACACCCAGCGACCGCCTTGCCGCGCCCAGCCCCGGCGGATCAGCGGCCGGACCAGGCGGTCCCGGTGCTGGGGGAAGTCGTAGCCGAAGCGCCCCTTCACGCACGTGGAACCCTGGTTCGGCGTGTCGGCCTCGATGTCGGGCGAGGTGACGCGCGCGATGGCGCCGCCGACCACGTGCAGGTCCAGTTGGCAGCCCACACCGCAGTACGGGCACACCGACCGGACCACGCGTTCGGGCGTGCGAATCTGCTCGGCCGACAACCGCTGGCGCGGCATCACCTCGAAGATGGCGCCGGTCGGGCACACCCGGACGCATTCCCCGCACCACGTGCACCCCGCCTTGTCGGGATCGCCGTCCGCGCCCACCACGATGCCGGTGTGCTCGCCGCGCCAGCCGACGTCGAGCACGCCCACCACCTGGATGTCCTCGCAGGCCCGCACGCACCGGGTGCAGAGGATGCACGTGGTCATGTCGTGGCTGATCATGGGATCGCCCGGCCGCTCGTCGCCCGCGCGCAGGCCCAGGTCGCGGCGCGCCACCGGGGTGGGCGTGACGCCGTACTGCACGACGTAGCGCTCGAATTCGTTCCGGGGGGCGGCCCGCCCGCCGTTGAGGAGGTGGTCGGTGGGGTAGCGCTCGAGCAGGAGCCGCAACACGCCGCGCCGCGCCTCGAGGGCGGCCGGGGTCTCGGTGGCGACCCGCATGCCGTCGGCGATCTTCGTGGCGCACGCCGGCAGGAGCTTCGGCTGCCCCTCGACCGCCACGAGACAGAGGCGGCAGTTCCCTACCACCGGCAGCTTGGGATACCAGCACAGCGTGGGGATCTCGATGCCGGCCGCGCGGGCGGCGTCGAGAATGGTCTGGCCGTCGGTTGCCTGCAACGTCCGGCCGTCGATGGTGAGGGACGGCATAGGCTGCTAAAACTACAGGCGTTCCCCGTGGCCCGCTGCCCGTGGTCCAGAGGGGGTAGTTGTCAGGACGTCCTGCCGGCTGCATCCTAACGGGCAGCGGGCAACCGGCAACGCCTTTCCGGAGCACTCATGGACCGACGTCAGTTCGTCGCCAGCACCGCCGCAGCCCTTACGCTGCCCGCGATCCGCCCCTTCGTTCCCCAGGCCGACTCCTCCGTCAAGCAACTCTGTCTCCGCGCGCTCGACGCCGCGCGCGCCGCCGGCGCGCAATACGCCGATTGCCGCGTCCAACGGACCCGCAGCCAGTCGGTGTCCACCCGCGAACAGCAGATCACGGGCGCCTCCGATGCGGAGACGTTCGGGTTCGGCGTGCGGGTGCTGGTCAACGGTGCGTGGGGATTCGCCGCCAGCCGCGAGCTCGCCCCGGCGGAGGTGGACCGGGTGGCGCGCCTCGCGGTGGTGCAGGCGCGGGCCAACCGGCGCGCCGTGCGCCGGCCCGTGACGCTCGCGCCGATCGACTCCGTGAAGGACGGCGGCTGGCGCAGTCCCATCGAGATCGACCCCTTCCGCGTCCCGATCGAAGACAAGGTGGCCCTGCTGCTCACGGCCAACGCCGAGGCCCTGAAGGTGGAGGGCGCGCGGTTCGTGAATTCGTCCATGCGGTTCGTGCTGGAAGAGAAAACCTTCGCCTCGACCGACGACGTGTTCACGGTCCAGCAGATCTATCGCTTGCTTCCCCAATTCTCGGTGACCGCCGTGGACCGTTCCACGGGGGACTTCCAGGCGCGCGAGGCCGTGGAGGTGGGGCCGATGGGGCTCGGCTACGAGTGGGTGCTCAAGGCGGACTTCCCCGGCCGGGCGGCGGGCTGGGCGGAGGAAGCCGTCCGGAAGCTGTCCGCCAAGCCGGTGACGCCGGGGCGCTACGACCTGATCCTCGAGCCGCACCACCTCTGGCTCACGATCCACGAGTCGATCGCGCACCCCACGGAGCTGGACCGGGTGCTCGGCTACGAGGCGAACTACGCGGGCACGAGCTTCGCCGCGCCGCCCGAGCAGATGCTGGGCAAGCTCAAATGGGGCCCCGAGTTCATGAACATGCAGGGCGACCGCGCGCAGACCGGCTCGCTCTCCGCCTGCGGCTGGGATGACGACGGCGTGGCGCCCGAGACCTACCTGATCGTCAAGGACGGCGTGCTGGCGGACTACCAGACGACGCGCGACCAGGTGGCGTGGATCCAGCCGCTCACCGGCCGGACCCGGTCGCACGGCTGCTCGTACGCCCAGTCGTGGGCCGACGTGCAGTTCCAGCGCATGCCCAACGTGTCGCTCCTCCCGGGCGAGCAGGACCTGACGCTTGAGGACCTCATCGCGGCGACGGACGACGGGATCTACATCGTGGGTGACGGCTCGTATTCGATCGACCAGCAGCGGTACAACTTTCAGTTCGGCGGCCAGGTGTTCTACCAGGTGAAGCGCGGCAAGGTCACGGGCATGCTGAAGGACGTCGCGTACCAGGCCCGTAACGTGGATTTCTGGAACTCGCTGGACATGCTCGGCGGCCCGCGCGCCTACCAGATGAACGGCACGTTCTCGGACGGCAAGGGGCAGCCGGGCCAGTCGAACGCGGTGAGTCACGGCTGCCCCCCCGCGCGGTTCCGCGGCGTGAACGTCCTGAACACCGGGAGGACCCGTGGCTGAGTGGCTGTCGAGGGAAGAAGCGCGCCGGCTGGCCGACCGGGTCCTGGCGCTGTCCACGGCCGACGGCTGCCAGGTGAACATCGGCTCGGGGGCCGAAGGGAACACCCGCTACGCGGTGGGCGGCATTTCGACCGCCGGGGACGCGACCAACGCCACCGTCACCGTGTCCTCGCGCTTTGGGAAGCGCACCGCATCGGCGACGACCAACCTGTTCGACGACGAGGGGCTCGCGCGGGCCGTCGCCACCAGCGAGCGCCTGGCGCGCCTCGCGCCGGAGAACCCCGAGGTCATGCCCCTGCTGGGCCCGCAGGAGTACCCGGACGTCCCGGCGTTCGCCCCGGCCACGGCCCGGCTCGACGCCGCGGCCCGGGCGGACGCGGTCCGCGGCGCGCTCGACGTGGTGGGCCGCGCGGGGCTCGTGGCCGCGGGATTCGTGGAGCGCGCGGCGGGGGCGGACGCCGTGGCCAATTCGGCCGGGCTCTTCGCCTATCACGCCTCCACCGCCGCCGCGCACACGGTCACCGTCCGCACGCCCGACGGGCGGGGCTCCGGGTGGGCCGGGACGGCGCACCGAGACTGGGGACGGATGACCGCCGCCCGCGCCCTGGCCGAGCGCGCGGCGCGGAAGGCGCGGGACAGCCGCGAGCCCGTCACCCTCGAGCCGGGTCGGTATACCGTGGTGCTGGAGCCGACGGCCGCGGGCAATCTGCTGCGGTTGCTGGGGTTCGCGCTCAACGCCCGCGCGGCGGACGAAGGACGCAGCTTCTTCTCCAGGCGGGGCGGGGGCACCAAGATCGGCGAGAAGGTCGTGGACGAGCGCGTGACGATCGTGACGGACCCGGCGGACCCGGACCTGCTGCTCACTCCGTATACCGGGGAGGGCCAGCCCATCGGGCGCACCGTCTGGATCGAGAACGGGGTGGTGCGGAACCTGGCGTACGACCGGTTCTGGGCCGACAAGCAGGGCGTGAAGCCGGTGCCGTTCGCGCCGGGGTTCAAGCTGATGGGCGGCGACGCGACTGCGGAGCAGCTCATCGCCCAGGTGGAGCGCGGCGTGCTGGTCACGCGGTTCTGGTACATTCGCGGAGTCGACCCCCGGACGGTGCTCTACACCGGGTTGACCCGGGACGGCGTGTTCCTGATCGAAAACGGCAAGGTCACGCGCGCCGTGCGGAACTTTCGGTTCAACGAGAGCCCGGTGGCGATGCTGAACAATCTCGTGGCGCTGGGCCGCCCCGAGCGCATCTCGGCCTCGGAATCGGGCAGCGCGGAGGGCGGAGGGGCGGTGGTCGTGCCGCCGATCGTCTGCCGGGACTTTACCTTCAGTTCAATTTCGGAAGCGGTCTAGCCGGGTAACGCGT
>JBOHSV010000282.1:0-6204 GCA_050921735.1 Gemmatimonadales bacterium
GTCGCGTGACCGCGAAGTCGTGCGAGGCCTCGAGCGCGGTGACGAGCCGCCGGTCGGCACCGCGGCGACGCACGGCGGCCGCCACCCGCGCCCGCACGACCGGCGTGACGCCGTCGTATGCGACGACTCGCCAGTGCTGAATGCCGTCGAGAAACGCGGCCGCAGGCGGACGCCACCCGTCCGCCAGCTCGTGCACCACGAGCTCCGTGTCCTCGACCAGCTCGGCGCCCGCGACCTCGGCGATGTCGGTCCGGCCGGCACTCGCCTCGGGCACGTAACTCGCGGGCGTCGCGCCCGCCGCCAGGACGGCCTCGACCCAGGCGGAGGCCCTGGTCAGCGGGTCCGGAGCGCCCATCCCAGGTAGGTGACGCCGAGGTCGTCGGTGAGGAACCGATTCCCGTGCTCGTCGCGCGCGACGCCCTGCATTTCCTGCACCACCATCGCGTGACGGCCCAGCGCGGCTTCGAGCTCCGCCGGCGTGATGAACCGCCGGAAATCGTGGAACCCCTCCGGCATGGTGCGGTCCACGTACTCCTCGCTCCAGATGAGCTGCAGGAACGCCGCCGGCGTGCGGTTGTGGGTGAGGAACCCGAGCCCGCCGCCCGGCGCCAGCACGGCGGCGATGCCGGCCAGCGTCGCCTCGAGATCGTTCACGTGCTCCAGGACGTCAACGGCGAACACACACTCGAACGGTTCCGTGGAGCTCCACGATGCCAGGTCCTCAGCGGTGCCGGGTCGGAAGACGATCGACAAACCCGATCGCGCGGCGTGCTGCCGCGCGGCCGCCAGCGACTTCTCCGACGGATCGATGCCGGTCACCACCGCGCCTTCCCGCGCCAGGGACTCCGCCAGGATGCCGCCGCCGCACCCCACGTCCAGCACCCGCTTTCCCCGGAAGCCGCCGAGCACGCGGCGGAAGTACTCCAGGCGCACGACGTTGAGCTGGTGGAGGCCGGCGAACGGGCCCGCGTCGCTCCACCAGATGTCGGGCGCGCCCTGGACCAGGCGCTCGTACTTCTCCGGTTCCGGCAGGCCATCCAGCCGGGGCAGCGGCGGGCCGCTCACGCGGCGGTCTTCACCCCCACCACCAGGCCGTCCCGCACGGGGACCACGACGGCGAGCAGCCGGTCGTCGGTGGCGGCCAACCGGTTGAAGGCGCGCACGCCCTCCGCCTGCGGGGAGTGGTCGGTCTCGTCCACTACCACCCCGTGGAAGAACGCGTTGTCGCACAGCAGCAGACCGCCCGGCCGGAGCAGCTTCATACTCCAGTGAAAGTACTGCGCCAGCGGCTCCTTGTCGGCGTCCACGAACACGGCGTCGAAGCCGGGCGGGAGCGTCGGGAGCACGTCGAGCGCGGCGCCCTCCACCACCCGCACCCGGTCGGCCAGGCCGGCTTCCGCGAACGCCTGGCGCGCGAGCGCGGCGTGCCGCGGGTCTTTCTCGACGGTGGTGAGGCGGCCGTGGGGCGGCAGGGCCCGCGCCATCCAGATCCCCGAATAGCCCGCGAGCGAGCCCAGCTCGAGCACCGTGGTCGCGGCGACGGCCCGCAGCAGGACCTGCAGCAGCTTCCCTTCGTCGGGCGAGATGTGAATCGGCGGGAGCTCGGCCGCGGCGTGACGCGCGCGGACGGCAGCGAGGACCGGGTCTTCGGCGGCGAACAGCTCGGTGACGTAGCGCGCGAGGCGCTCGTCCACTAGCGGAGACCGGTCACGCGGTGGCCTCGACGTTGGGGAACGGCGGGACGTCGATGAGCCACAGGCCCGCGAGGCGCGCGTGCCGGTCCACCTCCACGAGCAGGTGGTCCGCCACGCGGACCACCGTGGTGGGCCGCGGCCGGCCCACGCGAATGTGGAACAGCGATTCGGGCGGGTTCTTCTCGACGGTCAACGCAGTGTCCAGCTCGACGGCCGCGATGCCCGGCTGCGAGTTGCGGGTGGGAAACACGACCCGGGCGTCCTTGTCCGGTGGTGGCGGCGCGAGCGCCTCCACCGTCCGGATGTCGTCGGGCCAGGTCACGACGTCGACGCCGCGCACGACGCCGCCCGCCACGTCGATCACCACGAAGGAGCCGTCGGCCCCCTCCAGGTCCACGGTCCCCGTCAGACCGGCGGTCTTGGACGCACCCTTGCAGGCCACCGACAGGATGTCGGTCTCCGGGTCCCAGCGGTAGGTGACCTTGGGCAGTTTCCCGTCGAGCGGCTCGATCCGGGCTTCGAAGTGCATGAGGGCCGGCGCGCCTTCCATCCGTTCCGTGGGGCCGGTAATATAGGCCGCGCACAAGGGGGGAGGAAGATGATCGACCGCCGCGAATTCCTGGCCGGGCTGGGCGCGGTGCTGAGTGCGGAATTCGGAATGCGGAATGCGGAACGGGAGTCAGGCATTCCGCATTCCGCACTCCGCATGCCGCATTCTCCCCAGGGGCCGGGGCTCCCCCCGCAGGTCTTCGCGCGCCGCCTCAGCCGCCTGCGGGAGGAGCTCCGCACCCGCCGGCTCGACCTGCTCATGGCGACGCCCGGCACGAATTACCGCTATTTCACGAGCTACGGGCCCGGTCGGAGCGAGCGGCTGATCGCCCTCGTGGTCCCCGCGCAGGCCGAGCCCCTGGTGATCTGCCCGTCGTTCGAGGTGGAGCGGATCCGGCGGGCTACGCCGATTCCGGACGTGCGCGGCTGGGAAGAGGACGATGACCCTTACACCCTCGTGCGCGACGCGGTCCGGGGACGCGGGGCGCGCGGGCGGGGTGCGCTCGAGCCGACCACGGAGTACCACGTGTTCCGCCGGCTGGCCGCCGCGCTCCCCGGGTGGGAATGGGTGGACGGCGCCCCCATCACCGAGCGTCTGCGGATCGTCAAGCAGCCGGAGGAGCTCGCCCTGATCCGCCGCGCCGTCGAGATCACACAGGCCGCCATGGCGGCCACGTTCGGTGGGCTCACGCCCGGGATGTCCGAGCGCGACGTGGCTCGCCGGCTGTCGTCCGAGATGCAACGGCGCGGCGCCCAGGGCGGCGGCCTCGTGCAGTTCGGGCCGTCGAGCGCCCTGCCCCACGGTGGACCGGGCGGCGCGACGCTCGAGCGCGAGACGGTCGTGCTGATCGACTGCGGGTGCCGCGTGGACGGGTATACGTCGGACGTCACCCGGACGATCTGGTTCGGCGACCGGCCGCCGGAGGAGTTCCGGCGCCTGTTCAACCTGGTGCACGACGCCCAGACCGCCGCGATGGCGCTGGGGCGGCCGGGCACGGAGTGCCAGGCGCTCGACCGGGCCGCCCGCCGGGTGATCGCCGCCGCGGGCTACGGGCCGTTCTTCACGCACCGGCTGGGGCACGGCATGGGCATGGACGGGCACGAAGTGCCGTACCTGGTCGAAGGCAACGCGCTGCGCCTCGAACCGGGCATGGTCTTCACGATCGAGCCCGGCATCTACCAGCTCGGCAACTTCGGGATCAGGATCGAAGACGATTGCGTCATGACGGCGGAGGGGATTCAGGTGCTGTCGGAGCGCGCCCCGAGGCTGTAGCGGACGGGGGGCTAGTCTCCCAGGTTCTGCGCGAACGCGATGATGCGGTCCAGCCCCTTGGCGATCTCGGCGCTCGCGGCCGCGTACGACAGTCGCACCCAGCGATCGTCCCCGAACGCGGCCCCCGGGACCAGGGCCACGCCTTTCTCGGCCACGAGCCGCGTGCAGAAGTCGGTCCCCGTGATCCGGCCGAACGAATCCACGCGGAAGAAGAAGTAGAACGCCCCCGTCGGCTCGACGAACTCGGCGCCGGGCAGGTGCTTGCGAAAGCGGCCGACGACGAGGTCGCGCCGCTTGCGGAACTCCGCCACCATGCGCGCGACGTCGGCCTCGACACGCTCATCGCTCAGGGCCGCGGCGGCCGCATACTGGGCCGGGTGGTTCGCGCCCGTCGTGGTGTGCGACTGCAGCGCCGCCATCGCTTTGGCCACGGCCGGCGGCGCGAGCGCGAAGCCGATGCGCCAGCCGGTCATCGCGTACGCCTTGCTGACGCCGTAGATGACCACCACCCGCTCGAGCAGGTCGTCGGGGAGATCGAGGAACGACGGGGCGGGACCCGTGCCGTAATGGATTCGCCGGTAGATCTCGTCGGCGATCACCCAGACCTTCTTCTCCCGGGCCCACTGGGCGATGGCCTTGATCTCCGCGTGCGTGTACACGCCACCCGTGGGATTGCACGGCGAGCACAGGATCAGACCCCGCGCGGCGGGCAGGATGCGCTCCAGCTCCCGTACACTGACCTTGAGACTCCACTCAGGATCACCATGCACCAGCACGGGCCGCGCCCGCGCCAGGTGCACGATCTGGGGATACGACACCCACGCGGGCGAGGGAATCGCCACGACGTCACCCGGACCGAACAGCGAGAAGCAGGCGTTGAACAGCGCCTGCTTGGACCCGCTGGAAACCACGAGGTGGTCGGCGTTCACGGGCCGCCCGCCGGACAGCAGGGACAGGTGCGTGGCGGCCGCCGCCCGAAGCTCCAGAATCCCCTGGTTCGCGGGATAGTGCGTCTTCCCGTCCTTGATCGCGCGAATCCCGGCGTCCGCCGCAATCGCAGGGGTCGGGAAATCGGGCTCCCCGGCACCGAGATCCACGACGTCCTCCCCGGCCGCCTTGCGCCGCCGAGCCTCCTGCGAAACGGCGATCGTGGCCGAGGTCTCGAGGTGCTGGAGGTTTGCCGACAACCCGCCGCGTCCGCTGGCGTCCGTCATGGGCGGATGGCTCCGTAACGCTGGAGGATGGCGACGGTGGAGTCGAGCGGCAGCGCGGTCGCCGTGCCACGATACCCCCGCACGGTCTCGGCGCGCAACAGCGAGTTGTAGATCGCCTCTTCGGTGGCCTCGATGGTCGCCTGGAACAGCGGCGACATGGCGTCGTTCACCACCACCTCCCCGGTATCCAACAGGCGGACCGGGGCGGACGGAGACGGACGGGGACGGACCGTGGAGAAGGCGATGACGTAATCCCCGCTCCCGTTGGTCATGCTGGAACCCGTGCGCGCCAACCCCGCCAGCGCCCGACGGCCCAGGCGCGTGAGCTGACGGTGGTCGAGGGGGGCGTCGGTGGCCACCACGATGATGATGCTGCCATCGGCCCCATCCCCCAGCCCCCCTCCCCCTTCCCGTAAGTAGTACCGGCCCAGCTCGCGCCCTACCGGCGCCCCGTTGATGGTGAGCACACCGCCGAAGTTCGTCTGGACGAGGACGCCCAGCGTCCAGCCGCCGAGCCGCGCCGGCAGGCGGCGACTGGCGGTGCCGATGCCACCTTTCCACCCGAACGCGGTCGTGCCCCGCCCGGCGCCCACGGCACCCTCTTGCACCGGTCCCTCGCGGGCGTCCCGGATCGCGGCCAGCACGTCCGCTTCCGACACCGGGCGGCGGCGGATGTCGCTCAGGAACCCGTCGTTCGTTTCGGCCACCAGGGGGTTGGCCGACTGCACGCGCTCGTTCCCGGGCAGCCCCAGCAGGTAGGTCAGCACGGCGTCGGCGGCGCGCGGCACGCAGAGCGTGCAGGTGAGCACGACGGGCGACTCCAGCTCGCCCAGCTCGTTGACCTGGGTCGAGCCCGCGAGCTTCCCGAAGGCGTTTCCCACGACCACCGCGGCCGGAACCTTGTCGCGAAACACGTTGCCCCCATGGGGCAGGACGACGGTGACGCCGGTGTTGATCGAATCCCCGCGGGCCACCGTCGCGTGCCCGACCCGCACCCCCCCGACGTCCGTGATGGCATTGAGGGAGCCGGGAGGCAGCACACCGACGTTGAGGCCCAGCTCGCGGGCGCGGGGGCGACTCTGAGCCTGGGCGGGAGCCGCCCAGAACACCGTCAGGGTCCCCACCAATCCCCAGGCCAAGGCCTGGGCTCGGCAGACCGCCGCCCTGAAGGGCGCCATTGATCTCCGCTCCTTTCCACCCTAGCATGTGTCGGTACTCGCCCTTTGACAACCGAGGATCGTGTGACGGGTTTGACCGAAGCCAGGGCCGCGCTGGAGCGCGGCCGCAGCGTGATCGTCGTGGCGCCGCCGGCGGTGGAGCATGCGGACGTCCTGTGGGAGCTGACGTCCCCGGAGTCCCCGGCACACGGCCCCGGGGTCCGCCTACCTGGCCCCGCCACGGTCATCGCGTGCGCCGACCACACGGCCGCGACCGAGTGGGCGGACGCGGCGCCGCCGGGGCGCCGCGTGCATCC
>JBOHSV010000283.1:0-4638 GCA_050921735.1 Gemmatimonadales bacterium
GCCAGCGACCGGGTGGACTACCGTGAGATCGGGAAGACCACGCTGGGCGAGCCGTTCGTGGTCCTCCTGATCTCGAGCCCCCGGAACCTGGCCCGGCTCGACGTCTATCGCGCGATCAACGCGAAGCTCGCCGACCCCCGCACCATCCGGAACACCGCCGAAGCGCTGCGCCTGCTGGGCGACGGGCGCGCGATCGTCCTCGTCACGTCGAGCATCCATTCGACCGAGGTGGGCGGTCACCTCACGCCCGCCGTGCTCGCGCACCGGCTCGCGACCGACACGAGCGCTGCGACGAGAGCGATTCTCGACGAGGTGATCCTGCTGCTCGTGCCGTCGCTCAACCCCGACGGCATCAACATCGTGACGCGCTGGTACAACCGCACCCGCGGGACGGCGGCCGAGGGCACCGACCCGCCGGAGCTGTACCACCCGTACGTCGGGCACGACAACAACCGCGACTGGTACGCGTTCACCCAGGTCGAGACCCGGCTCACGGTGGACTCGCTGCACAACGTGTGGCACCCGCAGATCGTGCACGACATCCACCAGCAGGGATCGAACGGCTCCCGCCTGTTCATCCCGCCGTTCCTCGACCCCATCGAGCCCAACGTGGACCCGCTGATCGTGGACGGCGTGAACGCGCTCGGCATGACGATGGCGTGGGAGCTCGCCGGCCAGGGGAAGACCGGCATTTCGACGCACGCGATCTACGACGCGTGGACGCCGGCGCGCGCCTACCAGCACTACCACGGCGGCGCGCGCATCCTGTCGGAGACCGCCAGCGCGGACCTCGCCTCGCCGGTCGAGGTGCCGTTCGACGATCTCGTGGCGGACCGCGGGTTCGATCCGCGCGAGCGCTCGTGGAACTTCACGCGCCCCTGGCCCGGGGGGCGCTGGACCCTGCGCGACATCGTCACCTACCAGACCGACGCCGCCTACGCCCTGTTGGTGAACGCCGCCCGCTACCGCCACCGCTGGCTCGCCAATTTTCTGTCGATCGGGTGGCGCGCCGTGCTCGGGTGGCGCGCCTGGCCGTACGCCTACGCCATCCCCCGCCAGGGACAGGACAGCATCGCGCTCGCCACCCTGCTCGGCATCCTCGAGCGCGGCGGCGTCGAGATCCGCACGGCCCAGCAGGCGTTCTCCGCGGCCGGCCAGCGCTTCGCGGCGGGCAGTTACGTGATCGTCCTGCGACAGCCCTACGCGGCATTCGCCAAGACCCTGCTCGAGCCCCAGCGCTACCCCGACCGCCGCCAGTACGCGGGGGGGCCGCCGGAGCGGCCGTACGACGTCACCGCCCACACGCTGCCGCTGCTCATGGGCGTCACCGCCGTCGAGATCCGCGACTCGCTGCGCGTGCCGCTCTCCGCGCCGGTGCACGCGCCGCGCGCCACCCCGCGGTACCCGGGCGTCTCCGGTGACGAGACCGTGCGCGTTGGGCTGTACCGCTCCTACGCCGAGGCCATGGACGAGGGGTGGACGCGCTGGATCTTCGATACGTGGGGCGTCCCGCATCTCCGGCTGGTGGACTCCGTCGTCCGGGCCGGCGGCCTGAAGGAGAAATTCGACGTCATCGTCCTGCCGGATCAGGAGCCCCAGGAGATCGTGGAGGGACTGCCGCCGCGCTACCCGGCGCCGTTCGCCGGCGGGATCGGCCAGGAGGGCGCCGAAGAGCTCCGCCAGTTCGTGTTGGACGGTGGCACGCTCGTGACCCTCAACCAGGCCAGCCGGTTCGCGGTCCAGGCGCTCCTGCTCCCGGTGCGCAACGTGCTCGAGGGCGCCTCGGACCAGGAGTTCTACGCGCCGGGGTCCATCTTCCGGCTCGCGCTCGACCCGACTCACCCCGTGACCCGCGGCGTCCCCGCGCAGACCATCGCCTGGTTCGAGCACGGTCCGGTGTTCGACGTGCTCGACACCACGGTGGCCCGGGTCATCGGTCGCTACCCTCCGGACCCGTCGCGCGTGCTGCTCTCGGGCTGGGTGCTGCACCCGGAGCGCGTCGCCGGACGGGCCGCCCTGGTCGAGGTGCGGCTGGGAACGGGGCGGGTGATCCTGTTCGGGTTCCGGCCCCAGTACCGCGGTCAGGCACTCGCGACTTACCCGTTGTTGTTCAACAGCTTACACCCACAGTAACGGCCGCCATTGCGGGTTTTGGAGGTTTTCCGTATTCTGGGAGCCCCAATGTCGGCTGTGCCATGAAGTTGCCTCGAGCTGGACGCGCTCTCTTGCTCCTGGCCGCGATCGGTTTGGATCGCGGCCTTTTTGCCCAGCATGCCCCGCCCGGGGCCGTGCTGGCGGAGCAGCTCCCCGAGGCGCTGCGGCTCGACCTGCGGCCGGCCGACGTGCGCTACGTCCAGCCGGCGCTGCGGTTCATCGCCCAGCCCGCCTCACCCGAGGGAGTCAAGGCGCTGTACGTCAACGCCTGGGCCTTCGGCTCCCGCCGCCTGTGGCATCTGGTCCGGCTGGCCGACTCGACGGAGATCAACGCGCTGGTCGTGGACGTCAAGGACGATACGGGATGCATGCTGTATCCGTCGGCGGTGGCGACGGCGCGGGCCATCGGCGCCGGGGCCTGCGCGCGGACCAAGACGGCGCGTGCCCGGCTCGACACGCTGCACGCGCACGGCATCTATCCCATCGCCCGGATCGTGGTGGCGAAGGATCCGCTGCTGGCCGAGCGGAAATCCGGTTGGGCCGTTCGGCACCGGGAGGGAGGCCTGTGGCGAGACCGGATCGGGAGCGCCTGGGTGGACGCGCACAACGACTCGGTGTGGATCTACGCGGCGCAGCTGGCCGAAGAGGCGGTGTTGATGGGGTTCCGCGAGGTGCAGTTCGACTATGTACGGTTCCCCGACGAGCCGGCCGAGCGGCTGGCGACCGCGATCTTCCCGGCGCGGCGGCGGGGGGACACGCCGCGGACGTCGGTGCAGCGCCACGTGCGGCTGCTCGTGGACCGGCTGGACCACCTGGGCGTGCCCGTCACGTTCGACGTCTTCGGTCTCACCGCGTCGGCGACAGGCGACATGGGCATCGGCCAGGTGTGGGAGGATTTCGTGACGGTGGCGGACGTGGTGCTCCCGATGGTATATCCCAGCCACTACTACCGCGGCGCGTACGGGCTGGCGCACCCCAACGCGCACCCGTACGTCGTGGTGCGCAAGGCGCTGGAGGACGCGCTCGACCGCACGCGCGACCCCGGCGCGGCGCGCATCCGACCCTACCTCCAGGCGTTCACGCTGGGGCGGCGGCTGCCGCGCTACACGGCGCACGAGATCCGCGAGCAGATCCGCGCCACCGAGGATGTCGGGCTGACGTCGTGGGTGCTGTGGAACCCCCGGAGCGTGTATCAGCGGGGCGCCCTCCGGCCCTACTACCAGGGCGCGGTGCGGCAGGCGGCCGAGGTCGTTTCGGAAGCGGAGCCGCAATGAGACACGGTGTCGCGCTGATCGCGGCGCTGGGCGTCGCGGCCGCCTGCGCCGACGCGGGCGGTGTGGACCCCGACGCGATCGACGACCGCGAGCTCGCGGCCGTGCAGGCGACGCTGGCCGAGGCGCTCGCGACCGATACCCTGTACCCCACCCTCGCCGTCCTGGTGTTCCCGTTCGTGGACCGCGCATCGCACTTCGTGGACGCATCGGGCGACACGACGCGGCTCGTCGGGATCGAGCTGGACATCGACGTCGAGACCGGCGAGGGCCCGCTCGTCGCGCAGTTCACCGTCGTGCTCGCCTGGCGGGACTACGACGCCGCGACCGAGACGGTGGACACGGCGTACTTCGTGGCGGGGGCGGGCCGCGCGCCGGTGAACGACCAGCTCGCCGACAGCTTCTCGCCGGACATCCCCGGTTCCGGCACAGCGCTCGTGATGCATCAGGCGGCCGACTCGAGCGTCACCGCGTGGCAGACCGGCGAGGGGAGTCTGGTCACGACCGCGAGCGCGTACGCCGGCGGGCGCACGCAGTCGGGCGGCGGGCTGACGCTCACCGTGGCGCGCGGCACCATCTCCGGCCAGTTCGACGTCACGACGGCCTATCAGGTACCCGACTCGACGCCGCCGACCGTGGCGAGCGCCAAGGACTTCTCCGGGGGCGCGCGGGCGCTGAAGGTGGTTATTCGCGGGACGCTGTGACGCCCGCGGCCTCCCACTCCGTGATGTAGCCGGTGATCGCGGAGGCGGCGACCGTGTAAGGATTGGCGAGATACAGCTGGCCGGGCCCCGAGCGGCCGGGGAAGTTGCGGTTGATCGCGCTGATCGTCACCTCGTCCCGCGTCTTCGACACCCCCGGCCCCGCGTTGATGCAGGCCCCGCACGACGGCTCCAGGAACGTGGCGCCCACTTTCCGGAAGATCTCGAGGTACCCCCGCTCCTCGCAGTACCGCTTCACGTCCTGGGAGCCCGACTGGATGAAGAACTTCACCCACGGGGCGACCCGCTCGCCCCGCTCCGCCGCGAGCGCCAGCACCCGGGCGTACATGTCCATGTCCTCCTTCTTCCCCGCGGTGCACGACCCCGCGTAGGCGATGTCCACCCTCAACTGCCCGCCCAATTCCGCGATCGTGAGCCCGTTCCCCGGGTCGCCTGGCAGGGCCACCATCGGCCGGATCGTCCCGGCGTCGATCTCGATCACCTCGCAGTAC
>JBOHSV010000284.1:0-5860 GCA_050921735.1 Gemmatimonadales bacterium
GAGTCGAACAGCGCGCCGTTCTGGAACACGTACCCGATGCGGCTGCGCAGCTCGGACAGCTCCTTGCGCTTGAGCAGGGGCACGTGCAGCCCGTCCACGATCACGTCCCCGCTGTCGGGCTTGATCAGCCCGATGACGTGCTTGAGCAACACGCTCTTGCCCACGCCCGAGGGGCCCAGCAGGGCGAGCGTCTCGCCCGTCTGGATCTCGAGGTTCACGCCGTCCAGCACGACGTTGTCCACGAACCGCTTGGACACGTGGCGCAGCTCGATCATTGCGCCGACCCGAGAATGAGCTTCGTGAGCACGGTGTCGAGCAGCAGGATCGTGACGCACGCGGCCACCACGGCCTGGGTGGTGGAGCGCCCCACCCCCTCCGCCCCCTGCTGGGTGTGGTAGCCGATGTAGCACGGGATCACCGTCACGGCCAGCGCGAACGCGTACGACTTAATGAGCGAGTACCAGAGATCGAGCGGCTTGAAGAAGTAGCGCGCGCCGAACTCGAAGTCGGCGTACGACAGGCCCAGCGACGAGGTGGCCGTGAGATAGCCCACCAGGATGCCGGTGGCGTTCGCGGCCATCACCAGGGCCGGGATCGCGATGATGCCGGCGACGATGCGCGGCAGCAACAGATGGCTCACCGGCGAGCGGCCCAGGCTCTCGAGCGCGTCGATCTGCTCGGTCACCCGCATGGTGCCGAGCTCGGCCGCGTAGCGGGCGCCGATCCGGCCCGCGAGAATCAGCCCGGTGAGCACGGGACCGAGCTCCAGGATCATGGACTCGACGATGATCCCGCCCGCCACGTACAGCGGCAGCTGGCCGGTGAACTGGTATCCCGTCTGGAGCGAGGTCACGGCGCCGGCGAACCCCGCCACGAGCAGGACGATGAACAGCGACCCGTAGCCGATGTCGTTGGTCTGCTGCAAGGTGCGCGGCAGGTACACGCGCCACTCGGACAGGGCGCGGAACAGGTCGGCGACGAGGAAGGCGAACCGGCCGACGTGGCCCGCGGTGCGCAGCGTCCAGCGGCCGACGAGGCGGCGGAGATCGAGGGTAACGGCGGGCGCGGTCATGGTGGGCGCGCTGTATCTTGTGTGCGCATGCCGCATTCGTCCACCCCCCGAGCGCGCAAGCCCAAGTCCGCGCAAGCGTTTACGCGCCGGCTCCTGGCGTGGTTCGAGCGCAACGGGCGCGACCTGCCGTGGCGCAAGACGCGCGACCCGTACCGGGTGCTGGTGAGCGAGTTCATGCTCCAGCAGACCCCGGTGAGCCGCGTGGCCGAGTTCTACCCGCGGTTCCTCAAGCGCTTCTCAAGCCTCGAAACGCTGGCGCGGGCGCGGCCGAAAGCCGTGCGCGAGGCATGGGACGGGCTGGGCTACTACGCCCGGGCCGGGAATCTCCACCGGCTGGCCCGGCAGGTGGACGAGATCCCGAGCGATCCCGCGGAGCTCGTGAAGCTCCCCGGCGTGGGGCGCTACACGGCGGGGGCCGTCGCGAGCTTCGCGTACGAGAAGCCGGTGCCGGCGGTGGACACCAACGTGGGCAGGGTCCTCGGGAGGGTGTTTTTCGGGAAACGCGCAATGCGCAACGCGCAACGCATTTGGAGCCTGGCCGCCGCCCTGGTTCCGAAGAACGGAAGAACGGCGTGGCGGTTCAATCAGGCGGTGATGGAGCTGGGGGCGGTGATATGCCAGGCACGGAAGCCTAAGTGTGCAGGATGTCCAGTGCGGATAGTGTGCAGGACGGGCAATGCTAGGCTTTTGCCTTTGCGGTCCCCTAATACCTGAAGAACGTCGCCCCGGCCAATGCTATCAGTCCCAATCCGCCAGCTATCGTCGCAACAATCACCTGCCGTTTCCTGAGCCCCTGAAAGCTCTCCGGCAGCTCGCCCCGCGCATCCAGCTCGAGCCGCGCGAGCTGCATCGCCGTCGGCACGCTGCCGAACGCGGCGACCAGCCCGCCGATGGTGCCGGCCAGCATCATGAGCGTCAGGCCGCCCGTCATGCCGGCGCCCATGAAGGGGCCGAGCAGCGCGAAGCCCGAGACGATGGTGAACAGCGCGCCGGGGAACACGCAGAACCGGTGCAGGGCGCCGAGCGCGCGGTAGACGGCCAGCCGGTCGCCGGGCGCGAAGCGCTTGGCCGTGACGCCCGCGGCCATGGCGCCCATGCCGGCGCCGAGCCACAGCGTGAACCCGATAAAGTGCACGAACAGCCAGAGACCGCGCATGTCACCTCCTCACGACTTCGGGGATGGGCTGGCGGCCGGCGTAGCCGGCCTCGAGATCGTGCCAGTGGCGGATCTCGTCCTCGCCCTGCTTCCAGCACCAGAAGATGTCCCGGCCGCCGAGCCTGCCGTGGAAATCCACCAGCCCCTGCTCGAAGCCCTTGAACACGCACCCCACCTGCTCCAGCTCCTGGAGGTAGGCGCTGATGTGGCGCGCCACGCCCTCGACTTCGCCGCGCAGCCGCAGCTGCTCCTCCGACTCGCCCCAGTCGGGCCGCGCCCGGGCGGCCACCAGCTCGTACTTGGCCACCAGGTCGCGCCACCCGGGATAGAGCCCCATGATGTCGGCCACGATGCGGCGCACCAGGGGCAGCGTGCGATTCGCCTCGGCCAGCGTGAAGTACTTAGTCATGACTCAGCGCCTGCCTGGTGGCTCGGTAGCCGGCCTCGAGGAACTCCTGCGCCCTCTCGATCGCGAACGTCGCCTCCCGCTCGGCCACTGGCCGCACCAGCACCAGCCGCGGCCCGTCCGCGGGCCAGGCCGCGTTCGCGAGCTCGGCGTTGGTGGCCATGGCGATCCGCAGCGCTTCGCCGTGGGCGCGGAGCATGGGTGGGAGGGGACGGACGGAGACGGACGGGGACGGACGGGGTGGCGTTTCGTCGAAGCCGGGGCCGACGTGGACGGCGACGACGACGTCCGGTTGGAGCCGCAGCGCCACGTCGAGCGGCAGCACCGCGCGCAGGCCGCCGTCGGCGTAGCGGCGCGCGCCGATCCTGGCGGGCGGATAGTACAGCGGCAGCGCGCACGAGGCGTACAGCGCGTCGAGCAGCGGGACGTCCTCGAGACCGCCCGCGCCGAACAGCACCAGGTCGCCCGAGTCCACGTCCGTGGCGGTGACCGTAAGCGGGAGCTTGAGATCGGAGAACCAGCGGGCCGGCACCATGCGCTCGATGACGTCGCGCAGCGACCGCTCGGACAGGAAGCTGCCGGCGAACGAGCCCAGCACGATCGCGAGCGGATCGACCCGGGCGATGTCGCCGCGCCTGAGCCCGAGGGCCACGTTGGCCACGGCGCGCTGGGACAGGCCCGCGGCGAACGCCGCGCCGATCACGGCGCCCATCGAGGTGGCCACGATGTGGGCCGGCACGAGCTTGGCCTCCTCCAGGGCCCGCCAGGCCCCCGCACAGGCCACGGCTTTTGCCCCCCCGCCCGAAAACACCGCTACCACCCGCGAAGCGTTGCGCGTTGCGCGTTGCGCGTGACTACTCGCCACGGCCCGCCTCGAACCGCATCTCCATCACCCGGTTGGTGCGGCGCTGCGCCGCGCGCTCGAAGCGCCGCTTCTCGTCGTCCGTCTCGGGAATCACGGGCGGAACGGGCGTGGGCTTGCCCTTGTCGTCGAGCGCCACGTAGGTGAGGTAGCAGGAGTTGGTGTGGCGGCGGTCGCCCGTGAGCACGTTCTCCGCCACGACTTTCACGCCCACCTCCATGGACGTCCGGCCCGAGAAGTTCACGCGCGCGTAGGCGGTGACCAGCTCGCCCACCTTGATCGGCTGCCGGAAGTCCACGCGGTCCACCGACACGGTGACGCACTGGCGCCGCGCGTGGCGGATGGCGGCCACGGCCGCCGCGCGATCCACGATGGACAGGATCACGCCGCCGAACACGTTGCCCATGATGTTGGCGTGCTGCGGCATCATCAGCTCGGAGATGACGGCCTCCGATTCGTGGGGGTGGCGGCCCTGCATGGTCAGTAGTCCACCGGTCTGAGGTAAAACTCGCCGATCGCGGTCTGCGACATCACGGCCACGGTGGGCAGGCGGCGCTTCCAGTGCGTGGACTCGAGCCGCTGCCGCACCAGCGCCACCTCCCGCGCGCCGAACCCGCGCGCCTCGATCTCCCGGGGCGTGAAGCCGCGCAGCAGATAATACAGAATCCGGTCGGCCTGGGGATACGCGATGCCCAGGTCGCCCTCGTCGGTCTGGCCGATGATCAGGTCCGCCGTGGCCGGTTTCTGCACGATGATCTCGGGGACGCCCACGTGGCGCGCGAGCGCCCACACCTGGGTCTTGAACAGATCGCCCAGCGGGTTGACCGGCGGGGAGTCGTCGGCGTGCCACGTGAAATAGCCGAGCAGGCGCTCGGACTTGTTGCCGGTGCCGAGCGGGAGGGCCTGGAGCTTCTGCGACAGGTCGAACAGCACGATCATCCGCTGGCGCGCCATGGCGTTGCCCTTGCGGTGCGGATCGTCGTCGCCCACCTGCGCGAAGTAGCTGTCCACCGCCGCCGAGATGTCCACGGTCACCGACTGGATGCCGAGCTTCTCGATCACCAGCTGGGCGTGCTCCAGCGACTCGCGGGACGACGTACGGTACGGCATGCGCACGCCGATCACGTTCTCTCGGCCGAGCGCTTCGGCCGCCAGGAACGCGGTGAGCGAGCTGTCCACGCCGCCGGAAAGGCCTACGACACCCTTCGTGAACTTACGACGTATCACAACTTCGTCTCGCAGGAAACTTGTCAGCCAGCGGCGCGCGAGCTCGCAGTCGATGGCGAGGGGGTCGCCCTCCTCCACGCCACGCCCCATCACATGAACGCGGGAGACGGGAAACGCGGAACGGGAAACGTCGTGCCCGTCGGAAGCAGGATCGAACCTCACGGCTGGCCTTCGCCGTTTCACGTCTCCCGTTTCCCGTTTCCCGAACTGCTTGACCAGGTGCGGTAACTGAACCTCGAGATCCGCGAGCAGCGGCGAATCCGCCCGCGCGCGCGTGATCTCGGCCAGATCGACGTCCGCGGTCACCACCGCTTCCTCGAACAGCGGGCCACGCACCACCACGTCGCCCGCGGGGTTGATCAGCAGCGACCCGCCGGGGAAGCCCTTGCCGCCCTCGAACCCGACGAGCGAGGCGAACGCGACGAACACGCCGTGCTCCTCGGCCAGGTGACGCAGGATGCGCTCCCAGCGGATCACCGACTCGGGGAGCTTGAGGCCCCCCTCCAGGGCCGCGGTGCCGGTGCCGCGGGCGGGCGGGGCGCTCGGCACCAGGATCAGCTGGGCGCCGTCCAGCGCGGCCAGCGTCGCGGTAATCGAATGCCACGCGTCCTCGCAAATCAGCACGGCGGCCCGTCCCCCCCAGGCCGTGTCGAACGCCCGCACGCCGTCCTGCCCGCGCTCGACGAAGCGCTCTTCGTCGAACACGCCGTAGGTGGGCAGGAAGATCTTGCGGTGGACGTGGCGGACCTGGGGCGCGTCGCCGCCCAGGGTGGCGTAGAGACAGGAGTTGTACAGCCGGTGCCGGAACACCTCGTAGAACCCCACGGCGGCGTCGAGCGGCGGCGCGCCCGCCGCCCGGTGCGCCTCCTGGAGGTCGCAGAACAGCGTGCCCGCGGTGACCGCCACGTCGCGCACGCCACCCTCGACGAAGTAGCCCGACGTGGCCGTCTCGGGTGCCACCAGCAGGTTCACCTTGGGGTCGAGGGCGGCGATCTGCGCCAGCACGCCCCCCAGGCGCTCGATGTTGGCGGCGTATTCGCCCTTCTCGGGGCGGATCTGGGCGAGGGCGAGGCGGGGCATCGAGGGGAATATAGAGGCCAAAACGGTGCGGGGGCGCCGCGACGCCGCCCCCGTCCG
>JBOHSV010000285.1:0-2597 GCA_050921735.1 Gemmatimonadales bacterium
ATCCAGGCGTGGATCGCGGCCGCGTCGTCCAGCACCGGCGTGAGCCGCGCCGCGCTGTACTCGGCGAACCGCTCGGGCCGCGCCGGGAGCAGCACGAGGATGGGGCGCGCGATCCCCGCGGCGCGGAGCTCCGCGCCCTCCTCGACCGTCGCCACGCCGTACCCCCAGGGATCGAGCGCCTCGAGCGCCCGAGAAACGGCGACGGCTCCGGTCCCGTACGCGTTCGCCTTCACGATCGGGAGGAGCCGTGTGCCCGCGATGCGCTGGATCGCGCGGGCGTTCTCGACGATGGCGGCGAGGTTGACCTCGACCCAAGCGCGGCTCGTACGCCCGCTCATTGACACGCTCACAGGCGCGCGTATGATACCGGAGCCGGAGGCTAAATGCAAGGCGATTCAGCGCTTGGACGCATTCTGGGACTGGTGCGCGACCTCAGGGCGCGGTGCGAGTGGGACGGGGCGCAGACGCCCCAGACCCTGCGTCCCTATCTCGTGGAAGAAGTGCTCGAGCTCGACCAGGCGATCAAAGGCGGCGACCCCGAGGCGCTGCGCGACGAGCTGGGCGATCTCCTGCTGCATCTCGCGTTCCAGGTCGTGATCGGCGAAGAGCGCAGCCAGTTCGACGCCGAGACGGTGACCAAGACCATCGAGCAGAAGATGTGGCGGCGGCACCCGCATCTCTTCGCCGGCGCCGCACGCCCGGATCACGAGACGTGGGAGATCACGAAGCGCCGGGAACCCCGCGGTGGCCGCCGCACGACGCTGAGCGGCCTGCCCCCGACCCTGCCGCCCCTGCTGATGGCCTACCGGCTCCAGGAGCGTGCCGCGGGCGTGGGGTTCGACTGGAGGGACGCGCGGGGACCGCTGGAGAAGGTGAAAGAAGAAACGGCGGAGCTGGAGCGGGAGACGGGAAACGGGAAGCGCGAAGCGATCGAGGACGAGATCGGCGATCTCTTCTTCGCGGCGGTCAATCTCGCCCGCAAGCTCGGGATCGAGCCCAATCAGGCGCTCGAGAAGGCGAACGACAAGTTCCGGCGGCGCTTCGAGGCGCTGGAAGCGTTGGCCGCCGAGCGGGGCGTGGAGGTCGGACGCGCGACTCTGGAAGAACTCGACAAGCTGTGGGGCGAAGTGAAGCGGGCGCTCTAGGGCCAGAGCTTGTACAGGGTCCGCGGGAACGCGATGGCTTCGCGGATGTGCGGGATGCCGCAGATCCAGGCGACCGTGCGCTCGATGCCCAGGCCGAACCCGGAGTGCACGAACGTGCCGTACTTGCGCAGGTCCAGGTACCAGCCGTAGGGCTCCTCGGGCAGCCGCTCCTCGCGGATCCGGGCCAGGAGCTTGTCGTAATCGTCCTCGCGCTGGCTCCCGCCGATGATCTCGCCATACCCTTCGGGCGCGAGCATGTCGTTGTTCAGCACGGTCCGCGGGTCGTCGGGGTTTTCCTTCATATAGAAGGCCTTCACCCCCTTGGGATAGTTGTAGACCATCACGGGCCGGTCGAACTGGCGGGCCAGGGCCGTCTCCTCGTCGCCGCCGATGTCCCGTCCCCACTCCATGCCGGTACCGAGCGCCTTGAGCGTTTCCACGGCCTCGGTGTAGGACACCCGCGGAAACGGCGGCGTCACGCGCGCGAGGGGCGCGGTGTCGCGCTCCAGCTCGGCGAGCTCGGCCTTTCGCCGGTCCAGGCAGCGTGCCACGATATAGGCCACGAACTCTTCCTGGAGCCGCATGTTGTCTTCGGAGTCGTTCCAGGCCACCTCGGGCTCGACCATCCAGAACTCGGTCAGATGCCGCCGCGTCTTGGACTTCTCGGCGCGGAAGGTGGGGCCGAAGCAGTACACCTTGCCGAGCGCCGCCGCGGCCGCCTCGACGTACAGCTGGCCGGTCTGGGCCAGATACGCGGTGCCCAGGTCGAAATACTCGACCGCGAACAGATGGCCGGCGGCCTCGCCGATCGCACCCGTGAGGATCGGCGTATCCACCAGCGTGAAGTGGCGCTCGTGAAAAAAGTCGCGGATGGCCTGGACCACTTCGTGCCGCACGCGCGCGATCGCGACCTGCTTCCTGCTGCGGAGCCAGAGGTGGCGGTGCTCGAAAAGAAAGGCGATGCCGTGCTCCTTCGGCGTGATGGGATAGTCGGCGCTGGGCCCAAGGATCCGCAGATCCGCCGCCTGGAGCTCCACCCCGCCCGGCGCGCGCCGGTCGGCCCGCACCACGCCCGTGACCGCGACGGACGTCTCCTGCGTCAGCCGGCCGAACGCCGCCCAGACGGCGTCGTCGACGTCGCCGCGGGGCACGACCGCCTGGAGGTATCCCGTCCCGTCGCGCAGGACGACGAACGCGATCTTGCCGCTGGAGCGGGTCGTCAGCACCCAGCCGCGCACGGTGACGGTCGCGCCCACCAGGCCCGGGAGCGCTTCGATCCGGTGGTCCGGAGTCATAGGCGCGGCATAGTAGTGGCGGGGGTTTTGGCTGTCAACGCGATCGCGTGCGCGGCGGTGAGCCGACCGGCGCCCGCGCGGCAGGATCCCGGCTGGCCCGCTTACCTCGGCGCGCCCGCGCACGACCGCTCGGCGGACGAACGCCTGAACCCGGACC